>CAZOAX010000180.1:233-5292 GCA_964577735.1 uncultured bacterium | reverse complement strand
TGATAGTGCAACTGCCTTGCTTCTTCAAAATCTCCCTTAGCACACAGAGAATAAAGTTTAACGATCAGTTCGGGACACAAGTTACTGACAACTGAGATTACTCCGTCACCGCCAATTGCCATCAAAGGGAGAGTTAAATTGTCATCACCCGATAACACTTTAAAATCCGGGCGTTCGTGATCACGCATTTCAATGACATCCATCATTTGGGGGATTAGGCCCGAAGCTTCTTTTACCCCAACAATAGATGGGTAGTTGGTCAGTCGCTTCAATGTCGATGTTTGAATGTTCACGCCGGTCCTGCCTGCTATATTATAGATAATGATAGGAAGTTTTGTCGCTTCTGTAAGTGACTTATAGTGAAGATATAATCCTTCCTGCGTCGGTTTATTGTAATAAGGGGAAACAACTAAGGCGGCATCGGCGCCAAGTTCTTCTGCAAGCCGGGTATTTTCAATGGTTGTTGCAGTAGAGTAGGCCCCTGTGCCGACAATTAACTTGATAGATGATGGAACATTTTTTCTTGCAAATTGAATGATCCGTTTTTGTTCTTCATGCGTGAGCGTTGGAGCTTCGCCTGTCGTTCCCAGCACAACAATTCCATGCACACCTGCATCGATTTGCTTATCTAAAAGCTCTTTAAGACCCTCTTCATCATAGGATCCATTGGATTTAAATGGAGTAATAATGGCTGTATAAACACCGTTCATAGAATATCCTCTAATGTGAAGTAGCCGTTTTTGTTTTTAAGCCATTCAGCTGCAATAATTGCACCAAGTGCAAATCCTTCTCTTCCTTTAGCGGTATGAGTCAACGTGATTGTGTCCTCAGGTGAGTCAAAGTAGATTGTATGTGTTCCTGGCACCTTTCCAACCCGCACACTTGCAAACTCAGGCATTTGAATCTTGCCATGTCTTTGCACCATCTCGCGAAGAGCTTTTGCCGTCCCTGATGGAGCATCTTTTTTCTCGCTGTGATGAATTTCAACTCCACCCACTTCGTAGTGGTTATTCAAAGCAAACAATGTGCTGGCTTCTCTTAACAGCTGCAAAAACAAGTGGATCCCAATTGAAAAGTTAGGGGAGTACAGAACGCCGATCTGGTATTTTTCAATCAGCATCTTTACTTGCGGAAGCGCCTCTTCCCAGCCTGTCGTGCCAATCACAATGTTCTTCTTTGCCTGACCGGCCTCTTCCACATTCGTCAAAATAGAATCTGCCGTGCTGAAGTCAATGACCACATCGCATAAGCTTAAATCGATCGAATGATCCTTGGTCTTCCTGATCCCCGTCACCTTATGACCCCTGTCATGGGCCACCTTATCGACCATTTTCCCCATTTTCCCATAACCCAAAATTGCCAGCTTGAAAGGAGAAAGAACTTGAGACTGCATAGAAGCCCCCTATGGTTGATTTACCGGGATCATAGCCGAAAGGGATTTATCCCGAAACACCTTCAGTTAAAGGCATTCCAAATGGTGTTCATCACTTCTTGCTGTTGAGAGGTCAGTGAAGAGCAGATGTAGTTAAATGTAGAAATTTTTAACGAATTATTAATTTTTTTTGTTGTTGAGCTTTGGCTATAACATTTTTATTTGCTGTAAATACGGTAATATCAGGTGTTGTTGCAAAATCTCCATCGTCAGTTATGATATTTGTGATTCCATGTTTTTTCATAGATTCAAGTATGAAAAGATCATATCCATCAACTTTTTCATTTTTAAAACGTTTAAGAGCTGTATCAGTTGTGACGCCATCGATTGTGACAGCTGTTGGAGCTCCCATAGATTTTACTTGATTCCACGAAGATTCTACTTCTGAGATAACTTTTAAGCGTTGTGAAGGAAGATTATGGCGGTATTCTTTCGATTTGACCGTATCATTTATATTTTTTTCGTAAATTTCTCTTTCAATTTTTTCAATGAGATGTGCAAGTTCTGCCAAAGAGAGTCCGCAATAATACACTTGGGCATTCACAGACAATGCTTGGTTTAGATAGGAGGGATAATGTTTTTGGGATGAATATATTGTAGCATTAGTGTAGGTCATCCAAAACCAAACGTTTGTATCAACAAGAAATACGTCATATGGTTTTGGTTTATCTTTTAGAATATCTACAATATTCGCTTGGACTGAAAATTGCACTGACATTAGTCTGAATCTTGCTCCTGTTGCTTCAAAAGATCATCTACAATAGCACGATAATTAGGATTAGAGTGATATTGAGCTGCATTTTCGATGACACGATCGATCACTTGACGTCCCGTCTCACTGATATTTTCGATTTTCAGCAGATGCTCAAGGTCTTCTTTTTTGGTATCTTTCAATAATTGACCGATTGCAAAATTAAAAAACGGTGAAGCAAACTGAGTTACTCCTTCAAAATCTAGAGTAATAATTTTACTCTTCATAATAACAGGGTGAATGACTTCATAAATTTTTTGACCATCTTCCCTTATTATGCAGCGAGGACCTACAATCTCTTTAATTTTCAAATTCATGTTGACCTTTTAGCGTTAAACTCAGGGTTAATTTCATTTAAGAAAAGATACAGCTTTTCATCACAACGGAGAGTAATATGTACAACGGTGCCTTCAAACGAGACATTACAATTCTCAAAATTTATGCCTTTATCATCTATTAGCACATAGCCATCGTTGCTGTAAACTTCAAGTTTGCCGTGATTCATCTGAACAAATTCTTTTAACAAATCGAGTCCAAGCCCACGCGCAATACTCTCTTTAGAAGTGCTATTACCCCTTTTAAATGCCCATTTTAGGCAGCTTGCGGATTCCAATTTTTCTGCTCTTGCGTCTTCGGCACTCAGAAAATTTCGTACTTTTTTCGGTATGCCATAGCCAAAATCAACTACCGTCAAAATGAGGTCATCTCGGATATGTTCACCACAAGAAAATACTCCAATTTTTCCGCTACTATGTTCAAAGGCATTCGAATAGATTTCCCACATTTTCCCAACAATAGCATCTCTTAAAGCGTTAGTAACATGGACCCAGCCTTTTCCTATCCAGAATTCTGTTAGGTAATCCATAATCGAATTCATATGCTGAGTTCGGTCTTTATCTTGAATACGATCTTCTCGATACGGGATAGCTTCTTGAAGTGGCGTCTGTGAGTGGAAGCCAAATATTTTTGCAAATTCATTTTGAAAAATAATTTTTTTAAGAGGTTCATTTTTCAAGCTATCCCAGTCAAATATTATTTTTTTGCCTTGAGATTCTACTAATCGAGCAATTCCACCGAGAAGGGCTATTGCATTAGGCCAAAGTGACTCGCATTTGGAAAAGTCAAAACAAAGATCAACTGTAGATGACGCAGCTTGATTTGCCATGGTGAATAACCACGTAAAATCTGATGGTTTATCCTTTAATGTAGGGATGTAGATTCTTTGCGGCGTTATCGGGGTCATGAAATTGCAAATATATTAATTGCAGATATTAGGTTTTTCATAGAGATCGTACTGACAGATATTATCAAAAAACCGTGATTTTTCAAAGAAATATCCTTGAGACTTCTAATCCTGGATTATTCTTCTAAGTAAGGAAAATATTTAGGGAGATGAGAAATAAGTAAAAAAAGCATTCCAAATCTTGTTCATTACTTGCTGTTGCTCGTGGGTCAGGGGATTGATGATCACGATGTAGTCGTCGTTGTCTTTGAAGGCGGCTTTTGTCCAATTGGCTGAGCCGTGTTCTAGGATGTTATCGTCGATCCACATGAACTTATGGTGCATGAGACCGCCCGTGTCTTTGAGGGCGACGGGGATGTTGTGCTTTTGTAGGAGGGTGACGATTTTCTTGTTGGTATTTCGGCTTTGGGTGAGGTCGGTAACGACTTCGACTTGTACACCTCGTTTTGATGCTTGGATGAGTGTATCGGCAAGGTCTTCACGCGTGAAAGTGAACATGGCGACGCGGATCGATTTTTTGGCTGAGCGGATGAGATCTTTAATGCGCGCGATCGCTTCCTGATCATCCGGCAGGAAACGGAGCTCTAAAGTTTGGCCGCAGGTGGTCAGGACTTGAGGAAGAATGGGTTTTTCGAAGTGAGGACCAGTGACCTGCTCTGCTTTAAGGAGAACGGCACGGGCAAATGTTTCATCGTCCAGGTGAGTGATGAGGTTGGCTTGGCTTTTTAGGGACTCACGGGTCATGTTGGCAGATCCGATCCAGGTGTGACGTCCGTCGATAATGAGAAGCTTGAGGTGCATGAGTCCACAAGAGGCTCTTGAGGTCAAATGGATTTTCTCGCATAACTTTTTTTCTGCATCTTTAGAGGCGTTGTGATCGTAGACGACGCTTACACGCATATCTGTGCGGCGGGAAGCATCATTTAAGGCCTGAATGATTTTAGCGCTTCTTAACGTATAGGTGAAAAGGGTGATGGAGGATTCGGCTTTATTAATGCAATCGACAAGCGTGTCTTCGAGGTTATCTGCATTTTGAGGGGAGTAGAATCTTGTCGCTTCTCCGGGAAGGGCGAGCGGGGAGACTTCGAGCGTTTCTGTGGTATAAAAATGGACGGCTAAAAAAAATGAGAGAAAAATGAAGGCTTGTTTCAATTGAGTGTGCCGAGTAGCGCTTGTTTAAGACCTGTATGCCGTTGTTTGATCTCATCATTTTTAACGGCCATGGAGATGGCTTTTTTGGTTCCAACAAGGATCACTAGTTTTTTTCCTCTTGTCACGCCTGTGTAGAGTAAGTTACGATGCAGGAGTTTAAAGTGGGTCGTGTGGACTGGAATGACGACGCAGGGGCATTCGCTTCCTTGGTATTTATGAATGGAGACTGCGTAGGCAAGAACCACTTCATCCAACTCGGAAAATTCATAGAGGATTTCCCGCCCTTCAAAGTCGATCAGCACCGTTTGATCATCTAGATCTATAGCGGTAATTTGTCCCACATCACCGTTAAAGACTTCTTTTGAGTAGTTGTTTCGGATCTGCATCACTTTGTCTTTGAGCTGGTACTTACGCCCGGCTTTAAAGATCGATTCCGTTTGAGGGTTTAAGTGTTCTTGCAGGACAAGATTGAGGTTTTCAG
>CAZOAX010000180.1:0-223 GCA_964577735.1 uncultured bacterium | reverse complement strand
CCTCGTCTCATAGGGGAGAGAACTTGGATTTCATTGATGGAATGAAAGCCGTATTTAGCGGGTACTTTTTGCGCGACCAACTTGACAATATGTTTGAGCACATCCTCTGGCTCTTCTGCTTCTACAAAGAAAAAATCGCTTTCCTGAGTGTTATGGATCTCAGGGAATTGCCCTTGGTTGATCTTATGGGCGTTGACAATGATCTGGGATCCTTGGGCTTGGC
>CAZOAX010000179.1:0-5295 GCA_964577735.1 uncultured bacterium | reverse complement strand
GCTAAAAAATACGATAGTGCGATCGGATGGTATCTGGCCCTCTCCTTGATCGATGAGGAAACCCCTCTTGCCTTCTACTACATCAGCGACTGCTTTTTAAAAATAGACCATCCCCAGGCATCCTATGAATTCTTAAATAAAACAATCGAAAGGTGCGGCGACAACCCTCATTACACATCCCTGAAAACAAGGACAACTTTGATGAGGGATTCCCTTGGAGAAAAAATTGCAGCGGAAGAAAGCACTTCCAAAGGGGCTTAAATGACAATCAGCGGTAGTTCCTACAATCTGCCTCAAGTTACTCCGAGTATCTTTGAGAAGGAAACAGCCGGTCAGATCTCACAAAAGAATACGGGAGAGGTCAGAGGAAACGTCACCATCGTTCCACAATCCCAGACCGATGATATTTCTTTTACCAAGATGGACGACCACAATAAGTGGGACTATAAAGCAGAACAGGAAAGGCCTGCCTTAAGACCGAACAACGTTCTAAGAGGAGCTGGCTCTGATATCCAGAGTTCTGATGAAGGAGTAAAAGCGCAACTTTCAAAACTCTATGATCAACTTCCGGATGATACAAAGCTTGAACTTGCCGGCCTTCCTACGGTCTATACAGCGGCTTTGAAGTTTGTTTTGGACCTTGCGGCAAATGCCCTCGATTCCATGGAAAAGGCCGCCATTAAAAGCCAGACAGAGAACGCGCTTGCAAGGGCTGATGAAAATAGACGCTTCCCTGATAGAGCCTACCTGACAAGCATCGAGCTTGGTAAGGAACTTGCCGGGCTGACCGAAAAGTGGGTGAACGATCTTGGAGAAAACGATCCTGGCTATCTATCAGCCAGTGAATTTATTGAAGATGCCAAGGCCTTACTAAATGGTACTAAACATGATGTTAACTGAAGCTGACCAGTACAAGAAGTTTGTAGACAAGGCACGCAGAATGCAACATCTTTGCAAGGTCAAGCCTGTCGCCATGACAAGCAGTCTTGCAGAGTTTATTCAGCATTTTGCCGAAATTGCCGGTTCGTTGGAACTCAAAGCCGCCACAAAGGCCCATATTATAGGAATGAGCGCCTGCATGTCCAACTTAAAGGCCTCTGAAAGCCCGCTTGGACTATTCAGCGATCCTTTCGTGGACATTGCCGAAATGCTAGGCCGGGAAATTACCTCTCTGACCATTAAAAATGGAGAAGTGACCAAAGAAAAAACCATCCAATGGTGGCTTGAAGCAGTCATGATAGTAGGTGTCGGCATGCTGACTCTTGCACAGGATAAAAGACCTACCAAGGAAACTGAAATTTTAGATCCTGCGTTCCGGGATGAACTTTTGCTTTCTCTTTTTTATCACACCGGATACCCAAAGATCTTGTTCAAATCGATGGCAGAAGCACTTGAGGTTCCGGAAAATAAAGAAGCGCTGTTCATCAGTTTATTTGAAACCATCCTGATGACCGTTACTTTGGTGGCCTTTTCAAGTGAAAATGAAACGATCAGACCAGACCTCGGAGAATCTTTGAAACTCAAACTGCTGAAAAACATTTCCTCGATTAAAGGAGGATTAGAAAATGCAGAACTTAAAGCTTATCTTGAGCTTGCGGAAATTGCTTTGGATAAGGGGGAAATCGATCAACTAGCTGACTCCCTGAAAGATCTGATGAAGACTGCAGGGTATACTACCGAATTACTTCAGAAAGACATTTCCGCAATTAAAAATTTATTTAAACGATTAAAAACAGCCTATTTTGCATCGCAAGAAAATACAACGAACATGGTCCACATGATAGGTTAAAGGAGAAATTATGAGCATAACCAATAATCCGGCACCTAATTCAAACCCTTTAGGTGATTCTGCAATCGGGGGAACAACTGATACAAACCTTGGTAAAGTGACAACCGGTGGTCAGAACGCAAATGTCAAACAACAAAACACGATCAAAGGCACCGAAGGTGTAGCCTTACATAAGCAAGATCAGGTGGGAGAATCGACTCCAGCCTTTGAAGTTATCAACCTCAGTGGAGAGCCCCCTGATGATCCAGGTGACCCCAAAATTGCTCAGCCAAGAGAATTCAAAGCACAAAACAAGGCCAATGAATGGCTGACTTCAACTTTTCTATCCAAGCTGACAGAAAACTTTGCGATCATTGCCGACCTTGGTAAAGAGATCCATAAAGCTGAAGGCCAGATGGCTGTCCAGATGCTTAAAAAAGTTTGGGAGACCTCAGTCGGTATAGCAGCCCTGATCATGGCAAAAGCTGAGACTGAAGCCAATATGCACTTAGCGCTTGCCATAAGCGCCATGGTCGGCCTTGCGGTGGCCATTGCCGGTACAGCCCTATCCTTGGCCGGCTCTATGAAAGTGGGATCAGCCAAAGCAAGAAAAGAAGCCTTGAAATCAGACACTGCAGATGCCCCCGAAGTTCAAAAAAATAAAGAGATCAAAGCCGGGGGTACAGCCGATGCAGTTGGCAGCCGAGTTGCTCCCAAACCTTTACCTAAACGCCCTGTTGCAGACGTGGATGCACCAGATCAGCCTGTCGTGCAACAGCAACCGCAACCTGGCCAAGGTGGTAGGGTCAACGCCAACGGTCGGCCGGTAGACGCCGATGTTCAGAATGCACAGGTTAACCAAAATAGAGCGGCGGCAAACGCAAACGATCCTAATCGAGCTCCTGTAGACGCCGGCACACCGGATGCAGTTGGAAATGCTCCTGCGCCTAAAGGCAAAACTACAATGGAAAAAATCATAGACGATAAAAACACTGGTCAGAGCATGAGCATTGTTGGGCAGGGTATGCAGACTGCTGCAAACTCCATCCGAGAGATCCTGGATAATGTCATTCAAATGATATTCAAACCAATCCTTGCACGGTATGATGGAGATATTGAGAAGCAAAGGGCCGTAAAAGATCTTGCTTCAAAAGCCTTGGACAGTTGTATCCAAGCCTTCAACAGCGGTACCGACATTGTCGACGCTGTTACAAGATTAAGAGATAAACTATCTGAAGTCATTAAAGCCAATAGCATTAATAGCCGAAGTTAAGGACTTTTTGCTGCGTCTACTTCATGCAAGTGGGCGCAGTTTTTTTATAGCCATACTCTGAAAGATTCGTTTTTTGGCATGGAAATCGCTTACCTGTTAAGGTAGAATTTGATGAGGATATAATATGTTAACTGCTCTTATGCAAGAACTTTCCAAAGAATGGGAACTTGAAGGAAGCCTGCCGCAGGAATCACCAGGTGTTTACAAGGTTCCGCTTGATGAGGGCGTTTCGTTTTCAATAACCTCTTTAAATGACGGTAATCATACAGGCCTTGTTTTAACAAGTAATCTTGCGGCCATTCCAAGAGGCGAGGAAGAGCGGATCTATACCCACGCTCTTTTAGGCAATTTATTTGGACAAGGAACAAACAAAGCTGTACTTGGATTAAATGAAAGCGGGAGTTTATTGACGCTTTCCCGTTATATTGATTACGATGTTAACTTTCAGGAATTCAGAGAAATTATTGAAGATTTTATCAATACTATTGATTTCTGGCGTGAAGAAATACTGAAACATCAATAAGGCGAGCCAATAAATAGGATTTATAGATGAGTGGACGATTAGTAGCTGAAGAGGGAATTTTAAAAGGACTTGAACTTCCCTTTGATGAAGGACAGGAATGGGTGATAGGTAGAGACCCTGAGGTATGCCAACTATTGCTTGAAGATCCTGCTGCATCCAGAAAACATTTGCTATGCCGTAGCACTCCCCTTGGGATCACACTTGAAAACTTAAGCGAGACAAACCCTGTTCAAATCAATGATGAAGAATTGATCGGCTCCCATCTTTTACAAGAAGGAGATGCTATCCGGATCGGCAGCGGACTTTACCGCTACTTTGTTTCATCCTCCCACGATCAAGAACCAGCCGAAAGCATTGAGCCTGAAGCAGATACGCCTGAAATTGATGATCATCCTGAAGAACAGGAAGAAGAGGAAGAAGCAAAACCCGATGTGGAAGAGCATTACGACTCCATTCTGGAAGAAGACCAGGAAGCGATCTCCAAGCACAAATTAACTGAGATAAACTTTGATATTTCAGAAGCCGGCAGATGGCTCCTCAAAGTGATCAGCGGCCCAAATAACGGCGCTGAATTCTCTATGCAGGAAGGGCAAAGCTATCTGATCGGAACAGACCCTCACCTTTGCGATATCGTCTTTCATGACACGAGTGTTTCACGTAAGCATGCTAAAATTTCAGTAGAGGAGGATGGTACTCTCTTCATTGAAGATCAAGGCAGCCGGAACGGTATATTTGTGGACGGGCAGGCGGAAAAAGACAGAATCCCGCTTCCTCTCAATACGGTCGTTAATTTGGGGACATCAAGCTTTGTTGTCTACGATCGGGAAGGGAACATGCAGACAATTATATCTCCCCTTTTACCTTCAATTGTTAAAGTTCTTCAAAGAACACCTGAAACTGAATCAGAAGAGAAAAAAGAAGCTGTTGAAACAGTTGCCCCTGTTGCCCCGATTCAAGAACCACCCAAAGAAAAATCGGTTGGCTCTTTGATTGCGATCGGCATCCTGACAGGATTATTTGTACTTGCGGCTATAGGAACAACGACCCTCTTCAACAGCGAGCCTGTAGTGAAGACCCAGGTAGCTGATACAGACAAATTGCTTGGAGATGCCTTTGCAAACTATCCTTCCATCAAATACTCCTTTAACAAGACGACCGGAAGACTTGTTCTCTTTGGACATCTATTGACAGCACAAGATAAAACCCAGCTTGTATACAATCTACAAGGGCTTCCATTTATTAAATCCTTTGATGACTCAGGTGTGATCATCGATGAATATGTATGGAGAGAGACCAATCAGGTCCTCAATAAAAATCCAAACTGGAAAACAATCACCCTTCAATCTCCAACAGCCGGTCAATTTGTTCTGATGGGAAATCTGCAAACCAGAAAAGAAGCAGAACAGCTCTATGAGTACATCACAACAAACTTTCCCTATCTTGACCGTTTAGAGAAAAATATCACTGTCAATGAAGAAATCGCAGACACTGTGAAAAGCGGGCTTGAAAAAATTCAGCTCGTCAATGCAAAATCTAGCTTCGTAAATGGCGAGATCATCATCTCGGGTGGTATTCCGGCAGCCAAACAGCCGGCATTAGAGCAATTAGTAGAAGAGTTTAAAAAAATACCAGGCGTTAGATCCGTTAGAGTTCAAACAAGCTCTCTTGCCCCGGATCAAGCAATGCAGGATATCTCCGATCGATATGAAGTGACCGGATTTTCCCGTATCG
>CAZOAX010000178.1:0-5379 GCA_964577735.1 uncultured bacterium | reverse complement strand
GTGCGCCATAATCCTTAGCAAGTGTGCTTAAAAATTCAGCATGTTCAAGACGAGTGGTCCTTTTTGCAACAGAGCTAGGTTCCATGGGTTTCTCCTTATAAATTGAATATTTATCTTTATAATATCTTAACAAATATGTCAAACCTAAGGGTATCTATCCACTACTATGCAAATTGTTTCTAGATTTAGCCTTTACCTTAAATGGTTCTGCGACTTTTGTTGCTTGTGTTTGGTATTTGAATTCTGTTTCATCTGCCTCAAGCACAAATTCAGAAAGGACCATGTTTGTGATCTTTCGGAGTTCTTTCATGGCCAAATGCTTTCCTAAGCACCCATTAGCACCTTCCCCAAAGACGTTCGCATCTTTGTACGTAGGATTACTTATGGATTCAAGCGCTGCTTTTGAGGTAGCAGCCATATTGACTGTGACCCGCTCCCCTTCTCTCATCAATTTACCCACAATTTCGCCTTTTTCATTTGTAAATGAAATATAGCTGTCTGTTTCAAGCTTTCTGGCAAGTGCATTGAGCGGGGGAAGTTTAACTAAAGAAAGATCAATATATTGATGTAATTCTTTAATTTTTTCAGGATCATTGGCCAGAATGCCCTCCGCAAAAGATTTCTGCTTTAAGGGGTCAAGCGCAAGATCGGCTAAAATAGCTGCTAAAGCAAAACTAGTCGTTACCTGCCCTGCAAAAAACATGACCAAGCAAAGCCCTTGCTTTTCAGCTAAGGTCAAGTCATTAGCAAATATAGGAAGGTTTTTGGACTCTTCATCATTTAATATTTCATTGATTACTTGTGCAAAAGTTTGACAGGATTGATCATATCGTTGTTTATCCTCCGCTGTAAATCCACCAAGGGCTTGTTTAACAAGAAATATATTCATGAAGTCCACTGCATCTGAAAGTTTGCGATAATGACCTGCATTTCCAAAAACTGCATGGGTAATGATCGCGCTTGTCAAAAACCGCATTTCTTCTGATAGATCAAAGGATTCATTCTTTACAGAAAACTCTCTCAAACGCTCTATTAGATTTTTCCCTTCTTCATCAATAATAGGATCTAATCTTGCGCCTTTTAACGATTCAAGGATCTGTTTATGAACTTTATCCGTGAATGATTCTCCACAAGTTAACAGGAAGTCATCCCGTGTGAATGGTGTTTCCGGAAATATCTTTTGCAACAGTTCAAACGCTGCATCATAAGACATCGAACCACCACCAAACACACTATTTCGATGTGGCTTCAATATGCATTTATTTAAGTCTGACCCAGTTGTGACATGAATGGTAAGAGCTGGAAATTGAAAAGTAGGAATATTGAATTTTTTCTGAGTGTAAGGCTCTATTCTTTCTTCCCACTTAATTAAAGATGAACTAAACAAATGTGTTTCCGTGATATGAGGATAGGTTGGATTTAGTCCACAATAGAAAGCAGCCTTCTCACAATAGCCTTGAATGCGTGGCCTCTGATCCATCAGCAGGCCACCATTTAGTTTGTAGTTTACTAGCGTACAAATGCCCATCGCTGTTCGATAAAAACCGAGCACAAAATCTTTAACTGGTTGAAAAGGCGAATTGAACTCAGCTCGTCCATCATCTTCCTGTTTAAATACAATTTGAGAGGATCCTGATTTGACAGAGAGTGACATGCTAGCTCCTTTTTTAAAAGGAGGCTAGCATGCAAAGAAAATTATTTACAAGCGCGAACCGACTTGGACATGTCCTTGTCTAATATCCCTTGATCCCGGAAGCACGTGTACTGCCCTTGACAAGTCGCTGCGTGATCTAGGTATATTCACCTGCATTCTTAAATTTGAAGACCTTTTAGATAGGCAATGCTGTGGAACGCTTCGTCTTTGATTTTGTTCATTATTGACATAAACCACATCAACACAAGGGTTTGCTTCAATTTCCACTTGGTCCACTACTGCCACATCTTCTTTTACCAGATACTCTTCAGGCTTGTTTCTATAGGCAATAGCCGAGGTAATTAATATGCCAATACCTAGGAAAGCAACAGCTGCCGCCCCCATCGCAAGAGGTGCACTGCCCAAAATAATGGCAGCTGAAAGACAGGCGGTAAAAGCACAAACAGAAGCGATCCCAAAAACAATTAAGAGTACTCCCATCACCTTTTTGCAAGTCTCATCAACCTTTGAAGGGACAGAATTTTCTTGAATAGGCGAAAAAGATAAAGAACTATCTATTAAATCTCTACTTGACCGTATCATACTGATCCTTTTGTTATGTATAGGTATACATTATTACCATACACAAATCGAACGAACAAAACTTAAAGTATTCACATTAATTAGAATATTCGGTTTTGTAGAAGAAAGATAGGAATCATTAACTCCAATGACAATGGTGTCATTAATCAGCCAGTTATTGAAAATCGAAGAATCAAAACCAGTTACCTGCCAGACAGAACCATCCTCAAGACGAATTTCCTGTGTGTAATAATTAATGCCCACAATCCAATGTGTATAAAGACCATGGTAAATAGGTCCCATTCTCATGTCACAGCGAACAGACACACCGGTATTTTGATTGGTCATTCTAAATAGTTCAGTTGTAAACCAATCGTGGTTTGGCGTTAAAACGATCAAATCATTCGTATACCAGTTTAAAGTCTTATAATGGTCGCCATCAGCGATTGACCAAACAGAACCATCTTCAAGCTGAACAACGCCTCCAAGGGCAGTAACAGAAATCGGATTATGATAGGCACCATTATGAGTTGTGTAAAAAACATCTGCACTAAATGCAGCTGCATTAGGAGATGCAATACCCACTTGTGTACGGTCTTTATCGGATGCAAATGCAATGGCTTCTTCAGTCTCACTTGCATCAAACGTTTGCTTACATTGAAGCTTATCTAATAGACGAGACCCCGGAATTACTTGTTCTTCGTTTGCAAAAAGACAGGTGGATAGTACCAATCCTGCTAAAACTAGACGTGCGATTATCTTCATGGAATTATATTTCCTTAGATTATGGTTACATACCTAAAATGTTCCAAAACTTGGTTTTTGGCTTCGAATTTATCCCTGCCTTTTTGCTCATCAAATCAAACCTCTATAGCTAATAGTAGCTCTGATTCGATGAACAAAAAATTCAAGGCAAAGTCTTTGCCAAATTCCCAATTTTTGAAACATTTTAGGTATAAATAATTATTCGTTAATTTGAAAAGTTGCCCCATCTGCAATCAGACGGTCAATATAAGTAATATCGTACTTAGATTCAAGAAACCTCTCATCCTCAAGCATATAGAGATGAAATTCTATAGTGGATTTAACACCCCCAATATGAAATTCGCGAAGAGCGCGCTTTCCGAGCGCTATGGCCTCTTTTCTCGTTTTTCCTTTGACGATCAATTTAGCAATCATGGAATCGTAATTAGGAGGGATCACATAGCCTGAATAACAAGCACTATCCACTCTTACATGCGGTCCACCTGGTGGCAAATAATACTCTAATTTACCAGGAGAGGGACAAAAATTATGACGAGGATCTTCCGCATTGATCCGAAACTGGATGATGTGGCCATCAAAATCGATATCTTTTTGATCAAAGGAGAGTTTTTCACCCATTGCAATGCGAAGCTGCTCCTGGACCAAGTCGATTCCAGTCAGTTCCTCTGTGACAGTATGTTCCACTTGAATACGGGTATTCACTTCCATAAAATAGAAGTTATTATCCTTATCCAAAAGAAACTCGACAGTGCCTGCAGAATAGTAACCGGCCGCTTTAACAACGGCAACTGCCGCTTGTCCAATTTGCTGTCTAAGCTTAGCGTTTAGAACAGGACTTGGAGCTTCTTCGATCAATTTTTGTCGTCTACGCTGGATTGTACAATCCCTTTCACCGAGATGAACGGTGTGACCATACTTATCTGCCAAAACCTGTACTTCAATATGCCTTGGATCGACAATCATCCGCTCTAAGTAGACATCGGGATTTCCAAAACTGACTTGAGCTTCAGCTCTTGCAGCAGTAAATAGACGAGCAAATTCCTCATCATTGTGAGCAATTCGAATCCCTTTTCCACCACCACCTGCAACAGCTTTAATAAAAATGGGATAGCCCATTTTTTTCGCTTCTTCAAGACCTTCTTTTAGATCTGTAACAACCCCATCGCTTCCCGGAATTACTGGGCAACCGGCAGCTTTTGCGGTTGCTTTTGCCTTGGCTTTATCTCCAAGTAGGGAAATTGTTGCTGGAGAAGGCCCGATGAAGTTCAGTCCGCAGCTTTCGCATAACGATGCAAAATTCGCATTTTCACTCAAAAAGCCATATCCGGGATGGATCGCATCAGCTCCAGTGATCTCACAAGCGGATAAAATGCTCGGAATTTGCAAATACGATTTAAGTGCCGGAGCCTCACCCACACAGATCGCTTCATCTGCATGCAGCACGTGCAGCGCCTCAGCATCAGCCTGTGAGTAGATCGCAACGGTTTGCAAGCCAAGGTCATGGCAGGCACGAATGATACGGACCGCTATTTCGCCGCGGTTAGCGATTAATACTTTCTTCATGCTTTACTGAATACGGAATAATTTGGCGCCAAATTCAACGGGATGACCACTTTCTGTCATAATCTCGACCAATGTCCCAGAAATTTGAGCCTTGATCTCGTTCATCACCTTCATCGCTTCGATAATGCAGACAACCTGTCCCTTTTCCACCTGATCGCCTACTTTTACATAGTCAGGCTCATCAGGAGATGGTGTGGAGTAGAATGTACCGACCATTGGGGATGTGATATAATGTCCTGGAGCTTCTTTTTCAGGAGGCGTATGCATAGCTGCTGCCATATCGGTTGTGCGGGGAAGTGGAGCATTTCTAGGTTGGCTTGAGAATTTAGATCTTCCTTCGTCATAGTCTTCTTGAGGATAACTAACTCTTGGCTGAATCTCTTGCTCAGGACTTCTCTCTAAATTGATCTCAAATGAACCTTTCTTGATCTGAACTTTTGTGGTTCCGCAGCGTTCCATAGCTGCCATCAATTCTTTAATCTGCTTGATTTCCACGCTTAAACCCTTTGGATATATTCATCTGTTTTTGTATCGACTTTAATAATATCGCCCACTTCAATAAACGGCGGGACATCAATCTTCGCACCTGTTTCAAGGGAGATGACTTTTACGCCGCTTCTTTCCCCTTTTCCACTTTTCTGAGTCTCAATTTTTGCAACCATTAACTCCAGAAATTGCGGAAGTTCAACTGAAAATACAGTGTCGCCGTAGAATGAAGCTTTGAGTTCGATCCCTTCTTTCAAGTAGCTGACATTTTCAGCGATAATGGCTGCCGGAATTAAAATTTGTTCCAGATTGCCGATATCTAAAAACAGGTAATTTTTTCCTTCTAAGTA
>CAZOAX010000177.1:0-5391 GCA_964577735.1 uncultured bacterium | reverse complement strand
CAGAAGAAATCACGAAACTGACAGGGTTGCATGTATCTTCTGTTCATGTCGTATTCAAAAATGTTGTCCCGGAAGGTAGCGACAAAATGACCGAACCCAGACTTCCAGCGCATGTGACACCGCCAAAACGCTCGATCGAAGAAGAATATTCGGAAGAATTTTAATGCTTTATTTTCTAAATACCGCCTTAACGTGGATCTTGGCCTTATTTTTTGTATTGCTTGGCGGATTTACATTTATCCTGACTTTTTCAAGATATGTCCAGGCAAACTTGATCGATTTTATTCAAAATAATTTCTGGATCCTGTTTCTCTTTGGCCTTGGATTTGTCTTAATTGGAATAGCCCTTGGTGCCTATAGCGTCCTCACCCATCGCAAAAGATATCTCTCCGCTAAATCAGGGTCCAATCTGACATCCGTCAGTGAAAATGTAATCCACACGTATTTAGAATCGTATTTTGAAAAACTATTTCCCGATCAAAAGATTCCCTTTCGCTTCTTAATCAAAAAGAAAAAGATGCAAGTGATTGCAGACCTCCCTTTTTTCCCGCTGGATGATCAAAAAAACCTCTTAAATCTCATTGAAAGTGATCTCTCCGAAATCCTTTCAGAAAACATAGGCTATAACCAAAGCCTTGAACTAACTTTAAGCTTCGCCAACAAAAAATGAAACGTTCCTGGCACCTAGATGCAGCTCATACCTTATGGCAAAACCTCCTGCAAGAAAATGATACCGTCATTGATGCCACAGCCGGCAACGGCCATGACACGCTCGTCCTCTCCCGCCTCATTAAAACGGGCACCCTCTATGCCATCGACATCCAATCCGACGCCTTAAAGAAAACCAAAGAACGGATCGAGCAGGAAAACCCAGGCTACGAACAAGTGATTTATATCCATGGTTCACATGCCACATTTCCTGAGATCCAACCGCATTCCGTTCGCCTGATCGTCTACAACCTCGGCTACCTCCCCGGCGGTGATAAAAGCCTCACCACACAAACCTCTAGCACGTTAACAAGCCTTCAAAACGCGCTCACACTCCTCATGCCAGGCGGAGCCCTCTCCCTCATGCTCTACCCCGGCCATGAAGAAGGAGAGCGGGAAGCATCTGCCGTCCTAACCTTTGCAAACAACCTCACAGGCTACGAAGTCACCCACCACCCCCATCCCTCAAACCCCAAATCCCCAAGCCTCCTCTGGATAAAAAGCATATAATTAAATCCCCCACATATTCGTTACGACATAAGAAGAGAAATTAACGCAGAGGCGCAGAGGAAGTCATTTGCTATCAAGGACTTAAATATACCAGAAGAAAGTTCCTTTCTTCTGGTCAGAATTTTTATTGCTTATAGGAGGCCTTAAGGCCTCCTATAAGCAATAAAAAGCGTTCTCTCTGCGTCTCCCCGTCTCTGCGCCTCTGCGTTAAATTTTTGCTAAGGTGAATGGGAACTAGATTAGGGGAGAAAACGATTCTTCTGTTCGGGGGTGGGCAGGAGGCAGGTTTCGTTTGAGAAGAGACGATGGCGGTTTTTGGCCACGAGGCGATAAGCCCAATTGTATAGAAATGAGGGCAAGAAATTCATCCACCCAAAAAGTGCCCATACGCCTCCAAGAAGCCATAATATCCGGAAGGCGGCTTTTCCGAAGAGAAACATCTTTTTATCGGGAGTTTTGTAGTTCTCGATCAGGACAAGGCTATCATCGCGGGAAATGTCCTGTAAAAATAAGTCTGCTGTTTTGCCCTGAAGGGGGGAAAAGTCAAAAATAGCATTGTTATCGAATTTCAGGATGAACTGCACCGCATGATCGCATAGGCCACACTTGCCATCATAGAAAACAAGGTGGCGGCTCAATTGATGACCTGAGGTTGTGTACGTTTGATCATTTCAAACTTCTTTGCAAGCTCAAGAGCTTCTTCATCTGTATGAGAGCCACTTTGAATCTGCAGGCGGATTGATTCTCTTTCTGCGATCCAATTCCGGTCCAAAATTGCCTGGAGAACTCCTGGAAACAGACGATCTGCCTTATCCAAAGGCATTTTCTTTTGCGATAGTTCCTCTAAAAGCTTCTGTCCTTTTCCTTCCTCAAGCTGACTAATGGTGAAAAAATCAACCGTTTTTTGCTCTGCATGGGATGCTTGATAATGATCAAATACAGCGCGTGTCAGAGGGTTTTGAAAAGAATGCGTATTTAAATGCATATTTACAAGAGTCGCCATCGCAGGATTTGATGCTTTCAAAAGCCAGGCAAGTAAATCGGTTTCAAGCACCCAGGAAGGATCCACGGTTCCTTGACCCGCATGAGCTGTTTTCTTCATATAAAAGTGAGAGATATCATGGGCACCCACACCTACCATGCTTTCAGGCACTCTTAACAAAGCTGCCAATTTTTTCAAAGACTCATGGACAAGCAACGGATGTGGCCATGTACGGATTTGCTTTTCGACTACTTGCGCAAGCTCATTTTTACCGGCAGGCGTTTTCTGATCAATTCCTTCTGAAAGATAATCCACAAGAAAGGCCAAATACTCAATAGACTGATCCATCAATGCCAGAAAGGCATCCTTCCCCTTCTCTTTCACATATAGATCAGGATCATAGCCGGCAGGCATGGTCACAATCCGGACATCGATCCCTTCTTTTTGAAAAAGATCTCCCACTTTTGCCGTGGCAGCGCGTCCAGCTTTATCTGAATCAAAGGCTAGATAAACAGTATGGATGCCAAGCAGCATCAGCTCTTGAACATGTCCTTCGCCAAATGCCGTCCCTTGACTCGCCGTAACAAAATTAATTCCTTCATCGATCAACCGAAGCGCATCGATTTGCCCTTCCACGACAAGGGCGATCCGCTTTTTGACAATCTGCGATCTTGTGTAATTCAAGCCAAAAAGAACACGTGATTTCTTAAATAATGGGGTTTCCGGCGTATTGACGTACTTACCGCCAAATGTTTCTTCTTTGATCTTGCGACCGGAAAAACCGATCACATGGCCAGTTGCTGCTCTTATCGGAAAGAGCAACCGCCCGGAAAAAAACTCATAATTGCCTTTAATAAGCCCGCCGCCTTCAGCGATATCGTCTCTGATGCCAGAAGCTTTCAGGAGCGCTGGCAGAACACCGGATCTTTCTAACGCGTAACCGATTTGATAACGTTTAATGAAGTCGAGTGTAAATCCCCGCTTGAAAAGATATTGGCAGGCTATATGCCCTTCTTCTGTATGCAATAAGAGTGCGTGGTACGTTCGACAAGCTAGATCAAGCGCTTCGCGCATGTCTTTTTTGGAAGGCCCCTTATACTCTTCCCCTTCTGATTTTTCCAGATGGACATGAAATTTATCAGCTAAGTATTCAACAGATTCACTAAAGGAAAGTTTCTGGTGGTTCATTAAAAACGCGATCGCATCTCCATGCGCGCCACATCCAAAGCAATGGTAATGAGTGTCTCCTTTTTGCACCGTAAATGAAGGTGTCTTCTCATCATGGAACGGGCAAATCGCCTTATAAGCGGCTCCCGCTCGTTTCATTTCAATGAAACTTTCTAAAACCAATGGCAAGTCTACGCGTGCACGCAATAGGTCTAAGCTTTCTTTAGTAAATATCGTCATCTGTGATTAGCGCGTGAATCCGTCTATGAAGTTTTCCCGTCTTGCTGGCCAGGATGCATCTGTTCGCTCGCCCCATAAATGTTCTTCTTCAGGTGTCGGTCTTGGTGCCCGACGGTGGCGATGGCACTCCACATCTTCCTCTAAACACTCGTTTTCCTCAAAAGCAATGTCGCTGCATTCCTCTGCATAAGACGATCCCGCACATAGCACCATTCCGAAAAAAATTCCTTGCCAGATTTTCATATGGATATCCTTTCTTGATTCATCCCGATTATAGCGGTAAGTTTATTTATTCCCCATAAATTCCCATTACAGCTACCATATTCTCATGGAAACTCTCACCGGCTACATCGAGCGCATCACCTACCAAAACGATGAGAACGGCTACACCGTCCTGCAACTCAAATGCCGCGGTATGCAAGATTTAGTTTGCACGGTCGGCAAGCTTCCTGCTGTTTCTGCCGGTGAGACGCTTGTTTGCCAAGGCGCATGGAAAAACCATCCGTCTTATGGCCGGCAATTTGAGGTCGATTCCTTTAAAGTTCAAGCGCCGGCTGATGTTGTCGGCATCACGAAATACTTAGGCTCCGGGCTGATCAAAGGTATTGGTCCTGTTTACGCAAAAAAAATCGTTGAAACATTCGGCATCGACACCCTTAAAGTCATTGAAGAAACGCCAGCCCGACTAAGAGAAGTTAAAGGACTTGGAGCCAAAAGAAGTGAGCTTATCATTGCTTGCTGGTCTGACCAAAAAGTAGTCCGCGATGTGATGATCTTCCTTCAAGGGCACGGAGTCAGCCCCGCCTATGCACAAAAAATCTTCAAAGTCTATGGCGCCAAGTGCATCGATATTGTTCAAAAAAATCCCTACCAACTGGCTCGTGATATATTTGGCATTGGTTTTAAAATCGCCGACTCGATCGCAGCGAAACTTGGCATTTTGAAGGATGCTGCCATTCGCATTGAATCCGGCATTGAATTTTCACTAAAAAGTCTTTCTGAAGATGGGCATGTGTGCTATCCGGAAGAGGACTTTCTTCCAGTTGCAAGAGAAATTCTTGAAGTATCAGAAGAGATGGTCAAAGAAAGACTGCTCGCCCTGGAAACGGGGGATCGCATTGAGCGTTTTCCTCTGATTATTTCCGGCGAGCAAAAACACCACCTTTGGTTTAAGCCTTTATTCAATGCCGAAGTAGGCATTGCACAGGAACTGGAAGCCATTAAGAAATCCCCTTCATCCTTACGCACGATCAATACGGAAAAAGCACTTGTTTGGGTACAGGAAAAACTGAAGATCGAACTTGCTAAAAGTCAGGCTGAAGCTGTTGCTGACAGCTTGACCACAAAACTCCTCATTATCACAGGTGGCCCCGGCACCGGTAAAAGCACCATCACTAACGCCATTTTAAAGATCTCAGAACAACTTACGGGCAATATCCTCCTTGCAGCACCGACTGGCAGAGCTGCTAAAAGAATGAGTGAAATTACCGGAAGAACAGCCAAGACCATCCACAGTTTACTCGAAGTGGATTTCAAAGCAGGTGGGTTTAAGCGCAAAAGAGACAATCCACTTGTTTGCGATTTGATCATCGTTGATGAATCCAGCATGATCGACACGCATCTCATGTTCAGCCTTTTAAAAGCCATCCCAAGAACTTCACGTGTGATATTTGTTGGTGATATCAACCAATTGCCAAGCGTTGGTCCGGGCAACGTCCTTTTGGACATGATCCGCTCCCTTCAAATCCCTGTTGTGACATTGACAGAGATCTTCCGCCAAGCCC
>CAZOAX010000176.1:0-5458 GCA_964577735.1 uncultured bacterium | reverse complement strand
CTTTACCAGCGTGAATCCTTTCAAGTACTTGCGTGACCCAACGTGTGCCTTCTCGGCAGGGTGTGCATTTTCCGCAGGATTCGTTTTGGTAAAACTCCATGAGGCGCCAAGCCACTTTGACCATATCGGCTGTATTGTCCATGACAATGACCGATGCGGTTCCTAAGCTTGATTTCCGTTCAGCAAGTGATTCAAAGTCCATGGTCACGTCTAAATCTGCGGCAGTTAGTACAGAACAGGATGAGCCTCCTGGATAACACGCTTTAAAGGTTCTTCCCGGAAACATCCCGCCGGCAGCGGCCAGAACATCACTTAACTTCACGCCAAGAGGAAACTCATAGCAACCCGGCTTTTGCACATGGCCGCTGACCTGGAAGATTTTGGTTCCGGTATTGTTCGGTTTTCCAATCTGCTTGTACCACTCGACCCCATTTTTGATGATATGAACGACGTTGCAAAGCGTTTCGACGTTGTTGATGATGGTCGGTTTACCATAGAGGCCGGCAATAGCCGGAAAAGGAGGTTTTAATCTGGGAGTCGCGCGGTAGCCTTCCAAAGAATTGAGTTGCGCGGTCTCTTCCCCGGCAATATAAGCTCCAGCTCCGCTATGGACAACAATGTTGACGGTATCAAGATACCCTTTTTCTTTGGCTTCTTTCACCGCTTGGTTGAGGGTCGAAAGGCACTTAAAGTATTCTCCACGGCAGAAGATGAAGGCTTGTTTTGCACCGATTGCATAGGATGCTAAGATGATCCCTTCAATGAGTTGGTGAGGATCATGTTCCATGATCAAACGGTCTTTAAAAGTCCCAGGTTCACTTTCATCTGCGTTACAGACGAGGTATTTTACAATGGAAGGGTCTTTTGGAATGAAATCCCATTTTTTGCCTGTCGCAAAACCAGCGCCGCCACGGCCTCTTAGGCCAGACTCTTTTACTTGTTCGATCACATCGGCCGGAGTTAATGCAGGAATAGCCTTACGGACAGCCTGATACCCGCCATTTTTTTCGTAGGTAGCGATATGGATCTGGTCAGGATTATGGACATGCGCTGTCAGGATCTTTAATTCATCCATGCTGACCATCCAGAATAGGCATGAGATTTTCCATTGTTAGCGGCCCATGCACTTCGTGGTCGATAATCGCCATGGGAGCTCTATCGCATGCACCTAAACATTCAGCTAAATGAACGCTAAACTCACCATCAGCTGTTGTGTGTCCCGGTTTTACTTTTAAATGTTCGCATAGATTTTGTGTCAAAGGGTCACTTCCTCTCAGCATACAGGAAATTCCTTTGCATACATGTAAAACGCGTTTGCCCATTGGTTTGTCATAGAACATATCGTAGAAGGTCACAATGCTGTTCACTTCATTGAAAGTAATATCAAACAATTCAGCTACTTCATGTTGGATCTCAGAGGGGAGATAGCCATTTTCGTTTTGGGCGAGATGAAGGGCAGGGATCAGTGCCGATCTTTTTTTGGGATATTTTTTCTGGAGCTCCAGAATTTGATTGCGGGTTTCTTCAGTCAGCTTCACCTGTCCACATCTCCTAAAATAGGGTCTACACTAGCTATAGCTACAACTACATCAGAAAGTGTCATTCCTGGAAATACTTTATTTAAAACTTGCACGTGCGCAAATGAGGGAGAGCGTACACGTAATCTGTAAGGACGGGGCGATCCATCTGAAACAAGATAGTATTGGATTTCGCCTCTTGCCGATTCTACTTGGTTTGTGATCGTTCCGACAGGTGGTTTGATCCCTTCGCTGACCAGTTTAAATTGATGGATCACAGCCTCCATGCTTCTTGCAAGTTCCTGCCTTGGGGGAAGTGCGACTTTTCGATTATCGGTAATGACCGGGCCGGGAACAAGTTTTTCAATGGCTTGTTTAATGATATTGATACTTTCGAGCATTTCTTCCATCCGGATCATGTACCTGGCGTACGAGTCACCTTCAGTCCTTGTTGGGACTTTAAAATCATAGTTTTCATAGCCAAGATAGGGGTAGGCTCTACGAATGTCGTAGGGGACGCCTGCTGCACGGATCACAGGCCCTGTGCACATGTATTGTTCACAAAGATGCTTGTCAATCACAGCGACTTCTTTCAAGCGATCGCACCAGACATAATTATGCGTTAGCAAACTGTCCAGATCCTTCCAAAGGGCCGGAAACTCTTGAATAAATGCGTTAAGTTGAGGCAGAAATTCCGGATTCAAGTCTCTGTTAAGTCCACCTACACGCCAGCAGGAAGGGAACATTCTTGCGCCACTCATCCCTTCAAATAGATCGAGGATTTTTTCACGCTTAGCAAAGCAGTACATGTAAACAGAGGACATGTTGAGTTCAAGAGCGCTTGTCCCAAGCCAAAGGAGGTGGCTTCCGATTCTGGAAAGCTCAAGAAGAATGATCCGGATCGTTTTAGCGCGATCAGGAACTTCGATATTCATCAGCTTTTCAACAGCACCGGCAAATGCCTGCTCTTCTGCAGGACCAGATAGGTAGTCGATCCTGTCGATCAGTGTAAATACTTGATGATACGTTCTTGATTCACATTCTTTTTCGATGCCCGTATGCAAATAGCCGATCACCGGATAGCCGGAGACGACAATTTCCCCATCTAAACGGAGCTTGATCCGCAAAACACCGTGCGTAGAAGGATGCTGCGGGCCTAAATTAAGCTCAAGGATATCTCCAATTTCGTCTTTTGTCTCTTCCATGCTTAGTACTTTTGCTCTCTACGGATTTGGATGATTTGCGAAGGTGTTTTGGGTTTAACGTCATGCTTGAATTGTACAGGGATCTCAGTCAAAGCATAATCGCGTCTTAAAGGGTGACCTTTCCAGTCGTCCGGCATTAAAATCCGTGTGAGGTCAGGATGACCATCAAATAAGACGCCATAAAGATCAAAAAGCTCCCGCTCATACCAGTTAGCGCCTTCCCAAAGAGGAATGGCAGTAGGTAAAGCCTCTTCTCTTTTAACAAAGACAGAAACCTGAGTTCTTTCATATGTGGCCGGATTATGGAGGAAATAGATCACTTCCGTCTGTTTATCGGGAACAAGGAAATCAACAGCTGTCAAATCCATTAAAACCGCATACCCTTGCTCTTTCAAATGAGAAAGGGTTTCGATCAAGGCTTCTTTTTTTACATTTTGTATATTCATTTTCTTGAGAGGAGGCGTTCGTTTTTAATTTTTTCTTGTAATAGAAGCAGTCCATCTAAAAGTGCTTCCGGACGGGGAGGGCACCCCCCAATGTAAATATCAACAGGAACGATCGTATCGACTCCTTGGACAATTGCGTAATTGTTGTAAATGCCACCACAAGAAGCGCAGTCTCCCATTGAGATCACATATTTGGGATCCAGCATCTGGTCATAGACGGTTTTAAACACAGGTGCCATTTTATGGCTCAACCTGCCGGCCACAATGATCACATCGCTTTGTCTTGGTGATGCGCGGAACACTTCCATCCCAAAACGGGAAATATCATAGCGACTTCCAGCTGTGCTCATCATTTCGATTGCGCAACATGCAAGTCCAAATTGGGCCGGCCAAAGCGAATTGCCCCTTGCCCAATTGATCAGCTTTTCAAGGGAAGCTGTGATAAAAGGCGTGTGCGGTTGTTTCATTCCCATTTAAAACCTTGTTTTTTCCAGACATAAGCAAAGCCTACGCAGGAGACCATAAGAAAAAATAACATTTCATAAAAAGCAAAAGGGCCTATTTCCTTTGCGACAACTGCCCATGGATATAGGAAGATCACTTCCACATCGAACACAAGGAACATCAAGGCGACAAGATAGTGTCTGAGCGGGAATCTTTCGTGAAGTAAGTTCGTCTTTGTGATAATGCCGGACTCATAGGGCATGAACTTGACATCGGATGTCTTCCGTGAGGGGAAAAGACTCGATGCTGCCATCGTTGCAATGGTTGCTACAGCGATCAGCGCGAAATAAAGATAGATTGATGTGTAGTCCATGTCGACCTCATAGGGGCAGTGATAACAACTTCCCCAACGAAAGTCAAGCGAAGATTAGTAGGGCTTTTCTGGCTTACCAGATCGTGACCGTTCCGGTCACTAACGCGTGCTCGGCCCTTCAGTGGGTCACCCACACGACTTCGGGCCTGTGCCGCATTTCTGGAGCGCCATAAAAGCCTCGGTGGCGGCGGTGCCGCACGTAATTAATCGCAAGGTAGCCTTGCGGAATAAGTACTACCAAAAAACAAGAGGCGTAAGAATGTTTTTGTAAGAGAACACAAAAGCATTCTTACGCCTCTTGCGATTGGTTTATTAGTGGTGTTTTTGGAGTTCTCTGTCACGTGCTTCTTGCAGGCTTTCATGGTTACAATCGGGTTGACGTGCTTCAACAGAAAGGATGACTAAACTTGAAAAAATTAAAGTAAATATAGCGTTCATATTATCTCCTTTTTTTTAAAATTTAAGGGCCAAACTCTCCTTGAAAAGTTTCTTTGGAAGAACCTTTTCTCTGTAATTTTTGATGCATTTCTTGAATGTTTGTGAGCATGGTGAGATCAAGCGGACTGTCTTGCTGGAAATTTAAAAGTTCGATTTTTTTGCTAAGTGTATCGAGTGTCCAGAAATAGACAAGGACCCTTTCCGGGTGTACATGTTTGAAATCATCAGGTGTTGAGGGGGTCCCTTCAGCTCCGATCAAGAGCTTTTTGGCAAATAGGGTGTCATAGATGGAAAAGATCAATAGTTTTTCAGCAATTAAAAGAATCGGGGTCTTCACGTTGGGATTGTCGTTAAATAAGGGATCTTCGAGCAGTTCACCTGCCATGGCGGCATGGGAGCTTGCATAAAATCTATCGACCCATTTCCAGAGCAGTTCGACGGGGTGGCTGAATTTCAGGTGAAGAAGGGGACGCATGTGCTGACGAAGATCAGCTGCCGGAAATGTCGGATTTAGTGAAAAGAGCACATCAAACCCCTTACTTAGAAGGAGATAGGCGTGCCAAGGTTCACTGGATGTGAGTGCCATCGATTCATTGAGACATTTAATAGCTTGAACGACATGCAAAGCAGCTGTTTTTTCAGCAGGATCTGCTGTCATCGCAAGGAGCTTAGAAAAAGCCTGAAAAACGGTGGAATCGATTGATTCCAAGGCAAAATGAGTCGATACAGCGGTTCCATTTTCAAAGTAATTATTAAGAGGATCCACCGCCTGATCGTAATAGGCTTTATGCGCATTGGCTGCAAAATAGAGTAAATGGAGGGCATCGAGGATCTGCTTTTTATCCTCCCCATGCGCTTCGATCCGGTGATTGGGCCCGATATCGAACAATACAGGGCCCATCGCAGTCCTGGCGTTCAGCTTGCTGTTTAAATTTGTCAGGTACGAGTAGTTTGTTGACATTTCTTCTTTTTAAATGATTCCAGAATTTTCATTCAACAGATATAAAAAGTGCAAATAAATATATAATTATTGTT
>CAZOAX010000175.1:0-5493 GCA_964577735.1 uncultured bacterium | reverse complement strand
TGACAACAGCATTATCCAGGCTCCCCCCTTTGATCAGCCCCTTATCTATTAAATAGGAAATTTCTTTATAGAGCGAAAAGGTGCGGCAAGGAGAAATCTCTCTTTTAAAATTCTCATCCGTTACAGTCACATCGTGAAATTGCGCTTTTAATAAGGGATGATCAGGATAACTTAAAGTATAACTGATGCGAAACTCACTAGAGGGGATCGCAATGATCTGAATGTCTTTTTCTGCATAGTAGATTGGCTCTTTAAGAGAAAGAATGGATGTTGTCGCATCAAGGACCTGCTTCCCCGCCTGCTCGATCATATCCACAAAAACATCTGAACTTCCATTTCCAATTGGCGGCTCCAGATTATCAATCTCAATATAAAGATTGTCAATTTCATAGGCATGCAAAGCAGCAAGAACATGCTCAACAGTATGCACACGCACATCGCCTAGCCCAAGGATTGTACTTCTTGAAGTATCCACAACATATTCAACAGTTGCTGGGACAATAGGCTGTGAAGGAAGGTCCACTCTTTTGAAAACAATACCTGTCGAGGCTGGAGCCGGACAAAATTTCATCGTTACATTTTTCCCGGTATGGATTCCCACCCCGGAAAATTCGACGGTTTTCGATAGCGTGTTCTGTTGACGTTGCATTATTAAACTATTGGCACTTAGGTTATTAATCAACAAATATTAGTAAAATAACCCCATAAAATCAAGAAGATTTTTTTCATGACTTGGCAAAACAAGCCCTTATTTACGCATAGAATTAAACATAAAAATTACTGCGACTATAGAACCAAGAACGACCAACATATCCCCGACTGAAGAATATAGAGTTTTGTATGAATAGAGAGGCACTTGAGCAAACAACCCTCGTCGCACCCACTCCTCATCTTCACTCGTAGCTGCAATCACTTCACCTAAACTGTTGATCGCTGAAGTAATCCCTGTGTTACAAGCCCGGACAAGAGGAATACCAGACTCTACGGTTCTAAGTCTGGCATGATCAAAGTGCACTTTCGGAAGCTTAGAATTCGGATACCAAATATCGCTTGTCACATTAACAAGTAGCTCGGCACCTTTCAAACGACTTTCCCGCATCATATCCCCAAAGGTTTCCTCATAGCAAACCGACAGCCCGAAAGGAACTTTGCATCCAGGAAACACCTTAGCTTCCGTGCCGCACTCAAACGACCCTGTTATTCCATATTTTGCGGCATATTGCTTGCATAATTCAAAAGGAATATATTCAGCCATCGGCAGCAAGACCCGTTTCTCATAACGAAAGCCCGCATCACCACCTGGCCAAAAATAGAAAGCAGAGCTGTAACTTTGTTTTTCATCCAGTGAGACCCATTGATCGTCCTGCAAACCCGCTATCACATCTGATTGAAACAACTCAGCTATCGCCTGACAGTAATAGGCATTTGTCACATACCAGCTCCCATTAACCTCCATCGCAAGAGGCTCTTTTAACTCTGGAAGCTTGAACTCAAACGCAGCAAATTGGCTCTTGACGTCCTCATAGGGGAAAATAGCCATGTATGCTCCATATGGAACAACGTATTCAGGAAGCACCAAAAGATCAACTTTAACATCTAAATACCCCTGAAGCACCTTCAGGATCTGATTCCATTCTTCTTCAACATATAGAACCGCTTCCCGAAAGGAAGAGAATTGCAGATTTTCCTCAACAGGAAAGGCCGTTTGCACCAATAAAACATTTAACAAGGTATCTGAGGAGCTTTTTGCTTTATCGATACCGGGTTGATGCCAGGATGTCTGATAAAAGCCAAAAACATAGGGCGCCAGGCAAGCGGCAACTAAAAAAACAAAAGCTTTAATGGATCTTGCATGCACAAAGAAGCGTAGAACCATGAAATTGATCAGGAGCACAAAAAAGGTCAATCCATAAACACCAACAAGTGAGGCATTCTGAAGCCCCCACAAAGTACTTGTCATGCTCAAGCCAATAGGATTTAAAGAATATCCTGAAAACACGAAAAGCCGTAACCACTCAAACAATGTGTACAACCCAGCCACCCCAAACACAGTGGGCCATTGCTGCATCCTTTCCCGCGTAATAAAAATCGCAAGAAGACCAAATTGTAATCCGACCCCTAGAGAAAGTACTAAATATAATCCATAAATATAAGAATAAGGATGTGACACCAGCCAATAAAGCTGAACTGCCTGCACACAAGCAAACCATATCGTCGCATACCAAAACCGCTTCTTAGCACTTGGAACCTCAAGCAACACGCTAAAAAAAAGTGCAAACCCAAAAATTGTAGAAAAAACACTTAGTATGGAGGAGAACGACGGCAGACCAAAAGCTACAATAATGAAAGAAAGTAGAATTTTTAAAAAATTTACAATCATGAGCTACTACTCGAATCCTTATCTTTACCACAATTACTTGCAACTAAGCTGACTACGCCAGCAAGAGCAAGTAGCCCGACACTAACAGCCCCAACAATCAGTACGACCATCGAATACTCTGCTGCAAAGGCAAGAGTCGCAGTAACGAACGCCCCCACTGTTGCACCAACCGCCGCAAGACCTACAGGATTCACCATAGCAGCAATTCCAATCGCAAGAGCAGCAACAGCAATGACAGCAAAAGCGACCAATGCGCATGCCCCTAAGATCCGCATCCCTGTTCTACTTAATTTCTTCCACTCACGGCCGTCAGTTGCACTGGAAGAATCTGAACTACTTGAAAGTGAAGTGATGGAAGGGTTATTACGAGGTATTGCAATTGGGGATGACATGTTTATCTCCGGGAAATTAATGCATTTAATTTTATGTCTCCCCTTCTTTCCCGTCAACCCTAGCCCCATCGTTCCCGTACGCGTTCCCGTTCCCTTTCCCAATTTGATATATCACTTGAGTGAGGAGTTTTACTAGTTTTTCAATTCTATCCTTGGTATCCTATTTCTCATGAAACCATTTCGCATCCATCATTTGACTCAAGCCGTTGAAGAATTTTCCCACCAATCACTTCCGCTTGATCTTTTTTTAAACCAATACTATCGCGCCAATAAGGCTCTAGGATCTAAAGACAGACTTTTCCTTAGCGACACACTTTACGCAATTATTCGCTGGAAAGGACTCCTCGATGCAAGTGGTGAAGAAAACCAAACCTGGGAAACCCGAGTAGATAATTTTCTTAAAAGCACGATTGATGAGCTTCGAGCCAATCCAAAACTTGCTCCTCACGACAAAGTCAGCTTTCCGGAATGGTTATTTTCAAGATTGGAAAAGCAACTTGGCTTACAAAAGGCTGAAGAAGTTTGCCTGATCTGCAATCAGCAAGCACCTCCTACAATACGTGTCAATCTTGCGAAAACCAATCGCGACACCCTTCTTACTTCCCTCAAGAAATATGGATCAGTAACTCCCACCGCTATTTCTTCTCAAGGGATTGTTTTTTCAGATCGAATGAATTATTTTGAAATCCCTGAATTTGTAAAGGGTGAATTTGAAATTCAAGATGAAGGCAGTCAACTGTTGGCAGATTTACTCCAACCTAAACCGCAAGACCACATTCTTGATTTTTGCGCAGGATCTGGCGGCAAAACCTTAGCTTTTGCCCATAAGACGGAAGGCAAAGGGCAAATTTATCTGCACGACATTCGCCCAAAAGCTCTTCAACAGGCCAAAAAACGACTAAAGAAAGCCGGCGTTCAGAACGCACAAATTATTGTTGCCGGCGAGCCACGTTTAAAGAAGTTAAAAGGAAAAATGCAATGGGTGTTTGTCGATGCGCCTTGCAGCGGAACCGGGACATTAAGGCGCAATCCTGAAATGAAGTGGAAACTTAATGAAGAAACCATTGCCCGCATGGTCGGGATGCAACGCAATATTTTTGAGCAAGCACTTAGTTATTTAGCTCCAGGTGGTTCAATAATATACGGAACATGTAGTATTCTTGCAGAAGAAAATGAGCTGCAAACAGCCCATTTTATTCAAACATATGGCCTGGAAGTTGTAGGAAATCCTCTTCAGATCCTCCCGCAAGAAAATGGTGCGGACGGATTTTATGGGGTTGTGTTCCGAAAAAAAACTTGATTTAAGAGACTGTTATGCTAAAACACTTATCTATATTTCTTATCATTGCATCAGCCCCCTTATCCCTTGCTGCAGAACCGTTTCTTTTCGGCAAAGCAGACAATGCGCACATTGAGGTCAATAATCGGGTCCTGGCTTATGTCAATGGAAAAGCCATTACGGTCATCGATGTCATGAAAAAAATGGATATGGTATTTTACAAGCATTTTCCTGAATACACATCTTCCCCTCATGCCAGATTTCAATATTACCAGATCAATTGGAAAAGCACGCTCCAAGAACTCATAGATAAAGAGTTGATCCTTGCCGATGCTGTTGAAAATAAAGTCCCCCTGACGCCTGGTGATGTACGTCAGGAAATGGAAACACTCTTTGGACCTAACATTATTGCAAATTTGGATAAAATCGATTTATCATTTGATGAAGCTTTCAAGATCGTCCAAGGCGATCTTTTGCTCCAGCGCACCATGATGATCCGCGTCAACAGTAAAGCCATGAGGTCGGTCACTCCTCTAGTGATTCGGGAAGCCTATAATGAATACGCAGCCAAAAACATGAAAGAAGAAGCTTGGCATTATCAAGTTGTCACTATACGGAATCCTGATTCTGCCAATGGAGCTGAAACTGCAAACCTTAGTCATAAAATGCTGACAGAAGATAAAATTGAATTAAATAACCTTCTAAAAGCACTTAAATCTGGCGATTCCCTTGGAAAAAGCGTCGTGACTGTGTCTGATGCGCTCTACCACACACAAGGTGAGATGGCAGACCTCATCAAAACAACATTGAGCAACATGGAATCCGGCGAGATCAGTCAACCGATAGCCCAAAAAAGCCGCACAGATAACAGCACTGTTTTTAGAATCATCGTCTTATTAGAAAAAGTCCCGGCAGGAGCCGTCCCCTACAGCGAGATTGAAAACCAGATTAAAAACGGTTTATACGACAAAGCCATCTCTAAGGAATCTGAGGCCTATCTTAAAAAACTACGTTCTCATTATGCCATTCAAGATAACTATATCAGCGAAATGGTCCCCGAGGATTTTAAACCCTTTTCAATTAAATAATGCCTTTATATAGACCGACAGAATTAAATCAGTTTCTGGATTCGATTGGCGCTAAGCCTAATAAAAAGCTTTCCCAGAACTTCCTGATTGATGGAAATATCATCCGCAACATTATAAAAGAAGCGGACATTCATCCAGGAGATCAGATCCTTGAAATCGGCCCGGGACCTGGGTCTATGACTGAATTACTTCTTGAGAAGGGCGCCTATGTTGTCGCTGTTGAAACTGACAGGGCTCTTGCTGGTGCTCTTGGTCGCTTAGCCCCTAATGGCACCAACTTAAAAGTTCTAGTGGCAGATGCGCTCGAAGTGTCACTTGATGATCTATATGATGCTTTTCCAGACAAGACAAATC
>CAZOAX010000174.1:0-5504 GCA_964577735.1 uncultured bacterium | reverse complement strand
CCAGCGTCATGTCAGGTGTTGATGCAATATCCAGTATTTGACCGGCGATCATCCCTTGTCCGCCGGAACGCTTTGCAAGTGTTTGAATTATGGCAAGCTTTTGTTCGATAGATAATCCTGGGGCTTCTGATATTACTTCAAATGCATATGTTAACAGAAAGTCGCCAGTTAAAACAGCCGTCGCTTCATCGTATTTTTTATGAAGTGTGGGAAGTCCTCTTCTAAAATCGTCATCATCCATGCAGGGCAGGTCATCATGAATAAGAGAATAGGTGTGGATCATCTCAAGAGCAGCTGCCGGACTGAGTGCAAGTTCTAAGGACCCATTGCAGGCAGAAACGGTTGCAAGCAATAGCAGAGGTCTTAACCGCTTTCCACCAGAAAGCGTCATATACCTTGCTGCTTCAAAAAGTTTATTTTGAGGCGAGTCCGGAAAGGTCAGTAATCGATCGAGCTCTTTTTCAACGCTAGCTAAATGCTCTTTAAAAAATGGATCGTGGCTCATGGGACCATACTTGAAGCTGCAAGGCTTGGTGAATTGCCCATACTGAAATAATCAAACCCTTTTTTTGCCATCTCTTTTGGATTGTATTGATTGCGTCCATCAAAAAAGGCATGTCCTATCATTTGACTAAGGACTTGATCAAAATCAAGGAAGCGAAATTGTTTCCATTCAGTCACAAGACAGATGGCAGAAGCTCCTTTTGCACTTTCATATTCGGTTGCACAGTAAGTGATTTCGGGAATTTCGCCAAGTAACTTGCGGCAATTGTCCATGGCGACAGGATCAAAAAGACGCATGTTGCATCCGTGCGCTAAAAGGCCCTTGATCAATACAAGAGAAGGCGCTTCGCGCATATCATCTGTATCTGGTTTAAAGGAGAGTCCCCATACTGCAATTGTTTTTCCTTTTAGATTGCTGCCAAAGTAGTTTTGGATTTTCTTAGCTAGCAACTGCTTTTGCTCATCATTTACTTGTTCTGTCCCATCCAAAAGAGGAAGCGGGATATTCAAAGCTTTGGCATGGCTTCTTAATGCACGGACATCTTTAGGAAGGCAGGAGCCACCGTAACCCGGGCCTGGATAAAGAAAGTAATGGCCGATACGAGGGTCTGCTCCCATTCCTTTCCGCACTTCATTGATATTGGCGCCCACAGCTTCACAAAAGTTTGCCATTTCATTCATGAATGAAATACGGGTTGCAAGCATGGCATTGGAAGCGTATTTGCAGAGCTCAGCAGACAAGCGGTCCATGTAAAAAATTCTGTCGTGATTGAGCGTAAACGAGGAATAGATCTCTTTCATCACTTTTTTGACTTCATCACTGGATGTTCCAATAATGATCCGGTCTGGTTTCATGAAATCTTCGACTGCATGCCCTTCTTTCAAAAATTCCGGATTGGAAACGACATCGAATGCATAATCGACATGACGTTGATTCAAACCGTTTTGTACCCATTCTTCGATCTTATCGCCAGTTCCAACAGGAACTGTGGACTTGGATACGATCAAACGGTAGCCGTCCATGTATTTAGCGATCGACTCGACTACATTTTTCACCTGAGTGAGATTGGCCGTTCCATCTTGGCTGACAGGCGTGTCTACAGCTACAAAACAAATTGAAGCTTCTTTGACGCTTTGTTCATAATCTGTTGAAAAATGCAAGCGGCTTTGGCGAACATTGCGTTTAACAAGTTCCTCAAGGCCCGGTTCGTAGATCGGGATATGCCCTGCATTCAAACTTTCAATTTTTTCTTTGTTGATATCAAGACAGGTGACTTGATGGCCCATTTCTGCAAAGCCAGCCCCTGCGACAAGGCCGACATATCCTGTTCCAATGACGAGTAGTTTCATGCGTGTCAGTTTACTTTATTAAAGGTTAAAGCTCAAGACAGGGGAGCATGCTGTTGCATTTTGCCAGGTTTGGCTTATGCAAGCCGATCGTAAAGTAGGCGGCAATTCGATTATCATTCACTTTATGTTGATAGGATAATTTGAAATTCCAGGCAGAAGGGAGCCTTAAGAGAAAATCGGTTTCAAATTCAACATAGCTAGGTTCATGTTTACGATGCCACCCATGGCGTAGCTCAAAAAGAAAGGCCCAATTAGGGGTGAATTGATAAAAAAGACTTGCCAGCATCGTGTCACGTCTGTCAGACACTGATGAATGTAAAAGCTCTGTCTGACTCCGATAGGCATCTAAAATAAAATTAGTGGGATCTGCCTTTCGCCAGTAGTAGGGGCTTCGATGCCGGTATTCTAAACGGATGGCTAGATTTTCCGCGGCAGTCCATTCTGTTCTGAAATTGAAATAGTCTAATTGACCATGCTGGAAGTCCCATGCAGTCAAATAGGTCAGTCGAATGGTAGGAGAAGGAAGCATGCTCAGATTCATGTAGGCTTTAGGAAATGTGCTCCCGATTGTCGGTGTATCAAAAAATCCATAAGTATAAATGTCTAAGAACAGTGGCCTTGCAAGATAGTCGAAACTATTTTTTGTAAAAATTTGATTGGTGATCCCAAGACGTAGTTGATTGGCCTGATAAAAACCATCCTCAATATCGAAAATATAAACTTTACTCGGGCTAACTGTCGGCATTGTAAAGTAGTCAAAACTAAAATAAGGCTCGACCACATGCTTGCAAAAGCCAAAATTTCGGGAAAATCCCATTTTCCCATCAAGGCCGGCACGTACCGAACCTAAAAAACGGGATTTGCTTTTCGGGCTATTGCCATAGTAAATACCGAATAAATCTGTTTGAGGAGTCAATGTGAAATATTGGAAGGGGAGTGGACGATAGAATCCTTGCGCGTATTCAAAACGGGATGAGGTGTAGTCACGCGCATGAGGGACGTTATTGGCGTAGGCGTAATCTAAAAAAGACGTTCGTGCAAGTGAGGTCGAAATAATACCGGTGTCACCAATTGTTTGCGGACGGAATGCCACTTCAACCGTCGGCAGCTCCTGTTCGACGGATTGGAAGGAGTTCACCCGGGCATAGGTGATCAATCGTTCAATGCGGTTTTCTTCCTGTTTTCTTACAATAAGTTGGGTTCTTCCGGCTGTGTCAAGCTCAAGCCCCCGATCATTGTAGTCAGTTGCCATGTCGATATCGCTGAGCTTGTCCCAGGTTAAATCAACAGAAATGCGATCATTCCACACTAAGTTGTGATAAAGCCCCTGAAAACGAAAGCGTACCTTCTCATTGTAATCAGAAAGGGAATTGTCCTTTGCGACATAGTTGATCGTATTGAAGATCTCTTTGCCATCGCTAGATCGATAGTAGGTTTCAAGTCCGCCGCCAAAGCCTCTTTTCACCCGATAGTCCAACCGGGCAAACACCTTGAATCGATCCCATGAGAAGATTTCATAGACCATGCTCGCTCTGGCCCCTTGATGGCTGCCCCATCTGAAGCTATAACGGATAGGAGAATCAAAAATCATCTCCAAATCCGTTCTTAAGCTAGGAACCCAAAGAACAGTAAATGATTTAATCTTAAAATTGACATCGTGCATCGAAAGAAAGCGTCTATCGACAAGATGCGCCGATTCTGCCGTGATTGCCCAATCTACATCTTGGGATTCTGAAGTGGTGACAAAGCCATTATATAATGTAAAACTTGAATCGGCATGCAGCTCGATCGCCTCACCGCCAAAAAACCAAGGTTCCATACTCGTTCTGGCATTATAAATGACCCCCTCATGGCTATTGAAGTCATACTCAAGGGCTTCTCCAACAAAGTAGTAGCCCCCAAACTCCAAAATGAGATCACCCTCCGCATAGATTGAGCAAACATCCTCTTTTTTGGTATAAACAAGCCTTTGTGCCTGAATGCGGACATCCAGCCCTTGGATCACCCCGCCGCATTCTGTTGACAGTACCCCGTCCACAAGCGTGGGATCTTTTAAATCGACCGTCAGCCCGTGCGGTTCCTCACACACAACCGTCGCAAAAAAAAATGTAAAAATCAGCAGTAACCAGCGCATCAAATCCTGAGGTAACCCGCTGATTTTACCAAATAATCAATTCACCGACTAGGAAAAGTCTTAAGCCATTTGATTATGAAAAAAGACATGGGGGACGCTAGGCCATTCTCGTTTTGGAAATCCGTCTTTTCGACACCCTGCTTTTGATACTTAAATCTTATCGTGGGTTCTCAGAGAAGCTTAAGCTTTGGCTAAAATATGGATTTGCTTGGCCATGCCACAGGGGCTTTTCCCATCGGTCACTGACCAAGTGTCAAAATCAGTGGACCGCATGAGGGTTTCCATCACATTTTTTGTTGTCAGCCAAGCTCCAAAGGTGTCTCTTAATATACTGTCTACTAAACGATTTTTATACGGAAATAAACTGCAAGCAAATCTGCCTTGTGGATAGAGGGCATTTTTTATATTTTGAAAGGTGTGGTGGATTTTATTGGGGTCGCAATAGGTGAGTGATTCTGTGGCTGTCACCAAGTGAACTTTCTCCGGAAACTGAAAGTCTTCGATTGTTTGATGAATTAAAACGAGTTGTCCTGTTTCAATCCAGTCTTTTCCAAGTTTAGATACTTTTAAGGTTAAGTTTTCGAGTACCAGGTTTGAGCTGTCGACAGCATACACCTTCCACCCTCGTTCTAATAAATGCATGAGGGTTGTTCCGTTTCCACAACCTAGATCAACTGCTATGCCTTTTTCAAAATTAACTTGTGCAATGGCTTTTTCTGTGAGAGAGGAAAGAGGTCCATCAATTGGGTTGTTCTTTTGAAACAAGCCCCACATAGCATCTCTATTCTTTTGGCATTCAGCCCATAATTGACTTTCTATCCGGAGACGGTCGCTGGCTTCCTGGAAATCAATCTCGGGTTCATAGATGCCACAAGCTTCCACTGAATAGTAAAAGCAGCTAATCATTTGTTTTATGCAGTTCATGGGGATGAGTATATTTAACTTGCGGTATTGTTTCAAGTGGCTTTAAGGAAGGACCTTCTGGGTGAGGTTGACAATTTGGGCACCGCTTGCTCGTACCAAATTTTCAGGAGTGATGAAAATTTCAAAGCCCCATGTTCCGCTGCCAACGCCGAGGATCTTTTCATCCATCAGGCTTTTATCGATCAGAGAAACAAATCCATTTGGCTGCCAGTGAAAAGGGGGGATAGATCCGATTTCATAGCCAGTGATCAGTTTTACCTTTTCAGGTGAGCACATCATGATGTTTTTAGAGCCGATGGCTTTTTTCAATAGGCCAGAAACGGCATTTTGGTCGCCTCCTACCATGATCAAGCAGGCACCAAGAGTGCTTTCAAAGATCAGCGTTTTGACCATCTGTCTTGGGTGAAAATTGAAGGCTGCTGCCACATTGGCAGCGCCTTTTTCTGTAAGAGGTGAAAAATGCGCAAGCTCATGGTCAATTTGGTGTTGTTTGAGATAGTGAATGGCAGGGTTGTTCATATTTTTTCCTATATGTAGAGATTAGAAGGGCTGCCATGTGAGGTACCGCCATAGAAGCTAAAATCAAGTCCAT
>CAZOAX010000173.1:0-5528 GCA_964577735.1 uncultured bacterium | reverse complement strand
ATCAAAATAGTGAAATCGCTTCCTGAACTCCAAAAATTAGATGCTTTTTATTTGGATGCTTCCCCTCAAACAATAGCTAAGGTATGTCAAAATCTACCTAAGCTGAAACAATTGCGTCTTCCTGCATCTCAAGGCGACGGTTCCAGGATAGATATCTAGGTTATATTCTGTTAGTCGCGTTGGCTTCGGTTATTTTATCAGGAAATACCAGATATTTTAATTGTTTTATGTGATCTTAACATTAATTTGATACAATTTACGAAAATTTATTAAAAAATAGGATTGCTATGAGCTCAGTAAATCATAAAAATGTACATTCGTTTGATGCTTACATAAAAAAGGATTGGGTGAATTTCCTTGAACAGGGGGCTTATAGAGGTCTTAAGATCAATAAAGCTGCTAAAAGGTTGGCAAATGCTCAACAGTGCAACTATGATTCAACTACGCACAAGCTTGATCTGATCGATAAAAAAGGAAAAACGATCACTCTTGATATGGACAGGATTCATAAAAAGAATGAGCGATGGTCATTGTCTCGTCTCATTCATAACATTCGGATGTGCTTTTCTGGTTCAGAATATGCAATGAAGTTTAATGCCCGTATCGCAAAGCTTGCGGATGTCATTCTTAAGGATCAATTCACTTCTGAATTAGAGACGTTTGTTGACGGGGATGCGGACGTTCAGGAAATTGAAACTTTTTTTAATAAAAACCTAAGAAAGATAAATGAATCTGGTGGAAATCAAACGATTCAAGATGATTTACGCAAATTAGCCGATCAAGCTCTTGATAAAGCGGATGATGCTCAGTCACGGGCTCTTGCTTTTCAAGTACGATGCACAGCGATGAGTTTATCTCCGTTGCCAAGTGGCACATGGGATGGGGTCCCGGCTGATATAAAGAATCTTATTTTTGCTGAAGCAGGGAAGACAAATACTGATCTAAATTTAGTTTCAAAACAGATTGCCTTGGCTCCGATAGAGAACGACGATATTGAGTTCAAGAAATGTCAAACCGCAGGTGAGCAAGTAAAATATATTATTGATCATCAAATGTCATCTGTTACCATTCATGATGATTTTACGGATCAGGATATAGATAGTTTAATTGAAGGTTGTGCTGAAATAAGTAAAATCTCGATCAGAAATTGCCAGGGTGCTTTGTCAGATGATGTTTTGGTGAAACTTACCAAAAAATTCCCGAATCTTCAAGAACTAACTCTTGACGGCGAGTATTTTAGCCAAATTATTGATGCTTTCAGGGAGCTTAATGATCTCAGAAGTTTAAAAATTTGTGAAGCCAATATTTCAGGGCAAGAGTTTATAGAAATAGCTGAAATGCATCCCAATCTCCGACGTTTAAATATTACGAGATTTGATAAAATTTCAGATGAGATTGTCGAGGTCACAAGAAGATTTTCCCGCCTTGGAAGTTTAAAGTTGTATTGCTTCATATCTAGCTACCAATTGAAGGAGATAGTTAAAAATCAACCCCATGTTCATACTTTATCATTTAATTGTGATAATATTTCCGGTCGTCAGATAGTGAAATCGCTTGAAGGACTTTCTGATCTCAGCGGTTTAAATATTGGATATTGTAATGAGTTGTATGATAGCCAAGTTGTAGAGATAGTAAAGGGGGCACCGAATTTGGAACATCTCACTATTCGTTCTTGTGAGCACGTAAATGAGAATGCGTTGCGATCAGCGCTACAGAATTTTCCGAATCTTCAATTAAAAGTCAGTCGTTTTTAGAAGGTCTGACTCATGTTCCTTGTCATGAGTGAGCCTGTTTTAGTGTGTTTTCCAGTACTGTGACTTTGTCTTCGAGAGCTTTGATTTTTTGGACGTAGCGTTCGATGTTTTTGAGGTGGACGGATTTCCGGTTATGATCTTCAAAGGGGATTGCAGGGTGTCCACCATAGTTGCCGGATTTTTCCAGGGACTTTGAGATACCGGATTTGGCTGCGATCATGACGTTGTTTGTGATAGAAATGTGGCCTGTGATGCCGGCTTGTCCGCCGAGGACTACGTGCCTGCCTGTTTTAGAGGATCCGGCCATTCCGCTTTGGGAGACAAAGATGTTGTCTTCACCGACTGTCGATCCATGACCGATTTGGACGAGGTTGTCAATTTTAGAGCCCCTGCCAATGCGTGTGGTCTTGAATCTCGATCTATCAATGGTTGTGTTGGCACCGATCTCGACGTCATCTTCTATGGTAACTGTGCCGACTTGTTCAAGTTTGATGTGTCTGCCGGTCTTGTCTGTAATGTATCCAAAACCACATGAACCAATGACTGCTCCAGGCTGGATGATGACGTTATTCCCGATTAGGCATCTTTCGCGTATGCTTACATGGGCATGAATGAGGCAGTTGGTTCCGAGGGTAGAAAAGGGGCCTACGGAGGCGTGAGCAAGGAGCGTAGAACCATCGCCGACTTTTACTTCCTGGTCAATCACGACGAAGGGGCCGATGTTGACATTTGAGCCAATTTTGGCGGTTGGATGGATAACAGCAGATGGGTGGATCCCTGTAAAGCCTGAGAGCTTATCCCGTCCTTCAAAAAAGTAATTGATCGCTTTTTGAAAAGCAAGAGAGGGATCTTCTACAAGGAGGTAATTTTTGCCTTCTTCAATGGCATAAGAAGGGGATACAAAAAAAGCTCCCGCGAGGGAGCTTTTCATGCTTTTTTCATAGCGCGGGTTAGAAAGAAACGAAACATCACTGGCCTCTGCTGTTTCCAGATCTGCGACTTGTGTAATCGTGTAGTCAGGATTGCCGGCAAGTGTTGCATTTGTCAACTCTGCAAGGGCTTTAAGGGTGATGGTACGTTCTTTCATGGCTATTATTTGGCTGTATTGGGTTTAGAAGCTTCTTCTTCAAATTGGGCATCCATTTGCTTCACAACAAATGAAGAGATGTCCAATGCTTTATTGGCATAGAATGCACCTTCATCATTGAGAACAAGGTCAAGGCCTTTGTCTTTTGCAACTTTTTCAGTCGCTTTTGTTACGACTTCTGAAAGCTTCTGTACAACTTGGAAATTAGCTTGGTTCAAGGTTTGGTAGAACTGTGTTTGCAGTTGGCTCATTTCCTGGCTTAGTGCACGGAACTTTCTTTTTAATTCAGTTTCAGCTTCCGGGCTCATTAGCTCAAGTTCATCGGCATTGTTCAACTTGTTAGCAAGGTCTCCAAGGACTTTTTCTTTTTCTTCAGCAACGTTTTCCATTTGCTTTTTCATCGCTTCAAAGGACGCTTGTTCCTGCTTGCCGATCTTAGACTCTTCTACACAAGTTTTAAAATTGACAACACCGATCTTGACATTGGCTTGATCTGCAAATGTTGTCGCTGACAGCAATACCGCTGAGCTTAAGAGGGAACGCAATAACCACTTTTTCATGAGTTTACTCCTTTATTTAAATTTAAAAACTACCGCCAAAGCTCATGAAGAAGTTCTTCACTTGACCGTGCTTTGGATTAATGGGAAAACCGACACCGAGTGTGATAGGAGGGAAGCTGTCCAGTACACGTACTCTTGCTCCAAAACCTGTTGATAGGTAAAACCTTGGGAAGTGCCATTGATGATCTGACAAAGAGCCTCCATCCAAGAATAAGAACCCATTGACTTTGCTGAAAATGTTGTGGTTGTACTCGATTGTCAGGATCGGCATGGTCAGACCGCCTTTGGGCTCATCAGTGCGATGGTTGCCTGTAGCGAGTTCTTTAGCTACTGCAACATTCCCAGCTAATGCAATAGCTTCCGCGGATGATCCTGGAATATCGGTTGCCAGTTTCACTTCAGCATCTTTTCTTGTCTTCTCTAGCGATTTTTTGTCATAGCCGTTCGAGCAGAACATCGGTCCAAGCTTGTAGGCTTTAAAACCGCGCATGATGTTGTCACCACCGAGAAAGAGTCTTTCATCGAGCGGGAGGCTGTTAAAGTCTGTTGACCAGACCGGTTGAATGCATCTTAAGTCAGCACGGAACTTCAACGTCCCTCTTTCGCAGATCGGGAAGTAGTAACTGTTCAAGTAAGCAAATGTGAGGTAGGTGTGGTCTCCGCCAACACCGACATATTCAAGCTCAATGGCAGAACGCAAGCCTTTGGTTGGGTATTCAATGCGGTTTGTAGAGTCATAACTCCATTGGCAACCAATACCTGAGATCAGACCATGAATATGGGAGGCCTTGCAAAGCTCGCGGCAGTTGTTAAAGTGTCCAAGTCCATGATGGGAACCTGAAAACTCAACATGGGAATTACTGATCCTGTAATGCAGCCCAAATCTTGTAAAGGCGTTGATCGGTCTTGTAGCGCGCAAGGTGTATTTAAGTGCTTTGATCTCATAATCACTTGAGATGTAATTGTTGGTCGATTGTTCGATATCAAAACCAACGCTCCATTTACTATCCATGAAATAGGGCTTTGTCCATCCAAGTCCATAAGAGGATGTCTTTTGACCGATACTTGCTGTGATGTTGACGTGTTCACCACCACCTCGAATGCTTGGCCCGTTTTTGCAAAATAAACTTCCTAGCCCAGCTGAGTTAAAGTTGGTCTCTGTGATATTGACACCACCGAAAAGGGATTCTACGGTGCTATAGCCAAAAAAGACCCCAAATCTTCCGGTTTGTTTTTCTTCTACTTCAATATGGACGTCCCGGTAGTTGCCTTTCAGGCAGCTGACTTCCTCAGTTCGGACGGCATAGACGTTGACATTGCTGAAGTAGCCAACGTTTCTTAAACGTGCTTCGGTCGCTTCCATTTTTTCAGAATTGAAGACCTCTCCTGGAATTAGAAGCGTTTCATGGAGAATTACATTGGTTTGTGTGGTGCAATTGCCAAACACTTTGACCATGCCGACCAGATATTTATCGCCCTCTTCGATATGAAAATCGACTGAGTAAACATATCCGCAATCCAGTTCAAGCTTAGGTTCAAAAGATACGGAGGCATCGATGTAGCCTTTTCTACCGTATAAGTGTTCGATCTTAGTGCTTGTCGCGCGTAGCAGTTCAGGAGAGAAGCAGCCACCTTCTTCTACAAGAAAGCAGTTACGGATATCTTCATCACAAAAAAGCTCGTTTCCAGAAAAGGTCAGATTTCCAATTGTATAGGATTCACCTCTTTCAACTGTGATATAAAGATGGATCCTTTCAAGGAATTTAGGGGAGTCGAAAGTCTCGATCTTAACGACGGCATCGGCATAACCTTTGTCATGGAAGTAATTGACTATCTGCGTTTGGTCATAATTGACAGCGTCTTCGTTATAGAGCCCTTCATTGTTCATCCAGCTAAAGAAGGGATTGTATTTCTTGGTTACCATCATTTCCAGGATGTCTTCTTCTTCGCAGGCAGTAAAATTTTCAAAGAAAATGCGGGAGATCCAACCTGATCTTCCTTCTGTGATGCAAACTGAAATGTCCACTTCGTTGGTCGCACAGTCTACTTTAACTTCATAGTTGAGTTCAGCTTCAAAGTAGCCTTTTTTGACGTACATGGCCTTCAACTTATGAAAAGCCTTATTGA
>CAZOAX010000172.1:0-5545 GCA_964577735.1 uncultured bacterium | reverse complement strand
CGCATTAGTGCACGTATTATCGTGCACGATCCACAAAGTCAGAAAAGCCCAAATTTTATATAATAAACTGCCAAACTTGAGGTGGTCGTCAACGACGACCACGTTCGGCAAAGCCAGAAAAGACCAATTAGTTGCCCTTCAACAACCTTTCTTTTTTGGTGCGGGGGAACACTTCCTGGTCGACGAAGGTTAGATGGTCTCCTTCCACTGTTACAAGGCACTTACGCCCTTCGTTTGGATGAGAGAGGACTTTCTCTGCAAGTGGATCTTCCAGGTACTGCTCAATGGTCCGTCGAAGAGGCCGCGCACCCATTTCCGGCTGGAAGCCTTTTTCGACGAGAAATTCTTTGGCTGCTTGATCAAGCTCAAGATAAACATCCCGTTTCTTCAAGCGATCGTAGAGGGTCTTAAGCGCAAGATTGATCACTTCCATGAGATGCTCCTTATTGAGTGGATGGAAGATGATCATATCGTTCAAGCGATTGAGGAATTCTGGCTTAAAGTGCTTCTTAACAGACTGTTCGATTTTTTCCTTGATACGGGCATAGTCCATTGCGCCCTCAACGACGCCAAATCCGATCTCGGTACTCTTCTTGATCAGATCTGCACCTAAATTGGAAGTCATGATGATGATCGTATTGCGGAAGTCGACTTTTCTACCAAACGAATCTGTCAGACGGCCTTCTTCCAAAATTTGCAGAAGGAGATCCATCACATCGGGGTGAGCTTTTTCCACTTCATCAAAAAGCACGACTGAGTAAGGCCGCTGACGCACTTGCTCTGTGAGCTGACCACCTTCTTCATGGCCTACATAGCCCGGAGGCGATCCTGTCATACGGCTGACCGCAAATTTCTCCATGTATTCGGACATATCGACTTGAATAAGCGCTTCTTCGCCCCCGAATAAATTAACGGCAAGCAACCTTGCAAGAAGCGTTTTACCAACCCCTGTTGGCCCGAGGAACATAAAAGCACCGATCGGACGATTAGGATCTTTGATGTCGGCACGGCTTCTGCGTATCGCGCGACAAACTGTTTTAACTGCGTCTTCCTGACCGATGATGCTCTCTTTTAAGATCTCTTCCATCTTCAAGACTTTTTGGGTTTCCCCTTCTGTCAAGCGATTAAGAGGGACGCCTGTTTGTTTTGCGACGACATTGGCAATGTCCTCATCTTCTACGATCACCTCATGCTCTTCCTTATTCACTTCCCACTGAGTGCGGATTTGCTGAAGCTGTTCACGGAGTGTTTTTTCTTTGTCGCGGAGTTTAGCGGCCTTTTCATACTCTTGATGGCTGATCGCATCTTCTTTGGCCACACGAGTTTCTTCAATTTCAGTTTCGTACTTACTGATGTCTTGTGGCTGGTTCATCATCGCAATCCGCATCTTAGCACCGGCTTCATCGATCAGATCGATCGCTTTATCCGGTAGGAACCTTCCATGGATGTAGCGATCAGATAAGACAGCTGCTGCATCAAGTGCTGCACCTGTGTAAATACACTTGTGATGTTCTTCATACTTGGCTTTCAGACCAGATAGGATCTCAATTGTCTCTGCAACGCTTGGTGGATTGATCCAGATCTTTTGAAAACGTCTTTCTAAAGCTGCATCTTTTTCAATGTGCTTACGGTATTCATCGACTGTTGTGGCACCGATACACTGGATCTCACCGCGTGAAAGAGCTGGTTTTAAAATGTTAGAAGCATCGATCGCACCTTCAGCAGCTCCTGCGCCAACAATCGTGTGGAGCTCATCGATAAAAAGAAGAATATTTCCATTCTTCTTGATCTCGTCCATGACAGCTTTAATACGTTCTTCAAACTGCCCACGGTACTTCGTTCCAGCAATCATCAGCGGCAAATCAAGCGTGATCAACCGTTTTTTACGTAAGGTATCCGGCACTTCCCCTTTCACAATCGCTTGAGCAAGCCCTTCTACGATCGCCGTTTTTCCAACACCCGCTTCCCCTACAAGGACAGGGTTGTTTTTTCGGCGGCGGCAAAGGATCAGGATCAGGCGCTCGACTTCTTCTTTTCGGCCGACAACCGGATCCATCTTGCCTTCGCGGCACATCTCGGTCAAATCATGGCCGTAAGCTTTCAAAGCAGGCATTTTGTCGCTTGATGGAGGCGCACCAGCCTTCTCATAGCCCTTTCCACTGGAACCGGCTGATCCCGTTGGTTGAGCACCTGGGCTTGTCCCACCTATTGGAGGAAGCTGGAGATTAAATGTCTCTAGTTCCTTCAAGACTTCTTTTCTGACTTCTTTCAAGTTGACATTGAGATTTTCTAGAACTTGAGCTGCAACTCCATCTGTCTGTCTCTAGAGCCCGAGTAATAAATGTTCAGTTCCGACATAATTATGATTCAGACTTGCAGCTTCTTCGTTAGCATATTCAAAAACCTTCTTCACCTTTCCCGTTAGAGCAGGATCACCAATGACCTGTATTTCAGGGCCATATCCGACAAGTTTTTCAACTTCTGCCCGAACAGTTTCAAAGTCGATGTTCATGTTCTTCAGAACATTGACAGCTACCCCCTGCCCTAGCTTGAGCAAGCCAAGCAGAACGTGTTCTGTTCCAAGATAGTTATGATTCAGCCGCTGGGCTTCTTTCTTAGCCAGCTTAATGACTTGTTTCGCGCGATTGGTGAATTTATCAAACATAGAGTTACTCTTTAGAATGGTTGCGTATTTTCATATTGAGTCCTCTTAAGATTTTTGAAAAGCAAATTGCTTGGCCGACAAAATACACTGATTGACTGAAACTCCATAGAATGAAGTACCTAGGATCGAAAGTCGGGGAAATTCTTTTTTTGCTTCGTGGATTTGATTTAACATGTCCGGAAATCCAACCGGGTACTGAGGAATCGCATTCTTTGCAGTAAAAGATTCCATCACGTCCGGAACCTCTTGAATCTTAAGATGTTTGGCAACAGCCTCTTTAGCAATGGCTTTAAGATCTGAATGAACTCCTCTAATCATCACAGTCAGCCGTGTTTTCAAATCAGCATTTTGATCCGGAAATGCAGAAGAATCAAAGACTGTTCCCAATATTTTCTCATTTTCACAAGAAGGCACGAGGTAACCAAACCCTTTATAAGGATTCACATCCTCTCTATAACCCAAGTGAACCACTCCGACTGAAGCAAATGGCAGTTTCAAAAGTAAATCCTTCAATTTACTTTTTGGAAGCAAAGAAGAAAGATTGTAAGCAGGCAGTGTGGAAATCACTTGTTCAAAGTCATTAAGCGATTGAATTTCAGTGTTTAACACAAGATCCTCTTTCAAATGGTCTTGGAGTTTTAGGACAAGTGACTCCATTCCATTTTTTAGAGTTATAATTCCACCGGTCTTTTTTTGAAACAGGCTACCCATAATCAACGAACGCGATTTCTGCTCCATTTCCCATAGACTTGGAAAACAAGTCTTCATGGAAATTTGAGTGGAATCACCTGCGTAAATTCCCTTGATCAGTGCATCGGCATAGTGATCAGCTATATGCTTGGAAAACCTTCTGGCAAAGAAAGAGTGGACACTCTCGTCAGGCAAGTCTCCCCGTTTCGCAAATAAATCACGCACACATCCAAGCAAAAGCCGTCCATTTAATTTAATTTTTTCTAACTTTCCATTACGAAGAATGTAACGGACTTTAGATTCAGGTGAAGAATAAAGAATATCGCTTGAAAGGCTCATTTCCTCAATCAAAGAGAGTGTCGCTTCAGCATCATGAGCTCTTAAAGAACGAGGCCCCCACTCAAAAATGTTATCTTGATGATTGGCAGTCCGGATCCATCCACCGGGCCTTGCTTCTTTCTCAAATAATGTAACGGAAAACCCCTGCTTTTTTAGAAACCAGGCAAGGGAAAGGCCGGTAATACCGGCCCCCAAAATTGCAATTTTCTTACAGTTTGAATGTATCAAATATTTCCCCGGCAGAGCTGATCGCTTCGATGGACAATTGATTTCCAAAGATCGTTGTCACCACCACATGCCGTTTCTGGGCAGAAAAAGCCAGGTACCAAAGCTGCTCCGGTGTTTTTGGCAGACGCGGCAAATCCACTCCCCAAGCCCCATCTCCAACAAAAAGGATGCCATCCTTAGAAACTTTACCATCTTTTAGCAAATGCGTTCTCTTATAAGCATGATCATGATTCTCATACGCTGCTTTCAATCCATATTTCTCAAAAACAGGAACCCAGAACTTTCTGACAGCAGTTGATCTGTCATTATCATAGCTACGGGCAGATGGATAAGCCGGGACATGGTAAATAGCAAGTCTGAAAGGGACGTTTTGTCTTGCTTGCAAGGTCTTTTCAAGCCATTCCACTTGCTTGCCATTGACAGGTTCGGTATGACCGGAATCCAACACCCATAGACTTAAATAATCGCCAAAATCGACTACTTGATAACCTGTAGGGCTATGTGTCGGAAAAAGAAAGTAGTAAAAGGATGCATTGGCAGCTGACTGTCCATACCTTCCATTGATCTCGTGGTTACCAATCGCGGTAATTAAAGGGATCAATGTGCCATCTGTCCGCTTCATGGTGTTTGACCATGTCTTCAGAAATTGAATCCAGCGATCGCCTTCTTCCTTAAAAAAAATAAATTTAGATCCTGAATACGCAATATCCCCGCCAAGGAGAGCAAAATCGGGATTTTGAGCAGCAGCTACAATATTCATCGACTCAACGTTAGAGATATCATCATGATAGATATCCCCACCTGCCACAAATTTAACAGGGCGATATAAAGTAGATGGAAGCGTTTTAAAAGTATAAACGGCTTTTTCTTCAGGCAAAATAAATTCATAGCGCGATTCAGCCTTCAGATCATGCAATTCCGCTATGAATAATGTGTAAGGGAAATTTTCAGGGAACTTCAACGGATCAATTTCCACTTGGAACCACTGATCGGAACTGGAATCCCGATATTTGAGCAGTTGTTTACCCACAGTGCCAGGGAGCACCCAGCATACAGTCATTTGAGTATCGGGCTTTTCCTGGATTGTCAAATAAACAGCCACTGGTTCCACTGCACTCAGTGCAGTGGAAGCAATCAAAAAAAAGAACGCTAAAAATGTCCTCAAAATCAATCCTTAATTGCAAGAAGCGTCAGCTTCTCAATAATTTTTGTCGTCCGCTTGATAAATGCATGCAACGTTTCTGGATTCATCTCTCTTTGGGAAAGCAGAGAAATATCAATCACTTCCTGTGCAAGTTCCTTAGCAAGTTCTGGATCCTTTGTTTCCATTTTTGGCAGGGCACTCACAAGGGCATTATTTGTATTTAATACAAGTGTACGCTTGGAATCAAGTCCCATTTTACCTTGCGGGTCAATGCTCTTCATGTAATCGCGCATCCGGCGCTCATCTTCTTCGATGACAACTAAAGCAGGAAGTTCACTACTAGCTAAACTCTTTGCTTCAACTGCAAAATTTCCTTCGATCAACTGAACCTGTGCACTCGATCCTGCCCCACGCACAATCTTTACCCCTTGCATTGGTGCGAGCTCTACATTGTAGACAAAGAGACCAACTGGAATATG
>CAZOAX010000171.1:0-5559 GCA_964577735.1 uncultured bacterium | reverse complement strand
ATGCCAGTATGTGGCTTTTTCCTTATTTTCAAAAGCTTTCATAATAGCTCGCGCCATACCAAGTCGTTCTTCATTGGTGTGTTCGAAACCTAACCACTCAAACAAATTCATGCCATAGAGAGGTCCAATAAACCCTGTAAATCCTGGTAGATAAAATTCTGCAAGCGGACTACCTTGAACTCCTTCCAAGCTGAAGTCTTCAAAATCTGACAAAATATGCAAATATTTCAACACCCTTATTTCACGAACAATTTGAGTTTGTGCTAATTCAGCTTCATTTGCCCATTTTACTGCCAAGAACTGCCCTGAAACTAATTCAAAGATTTTTTCGACTTTTCCAAAGGCGCCTTCTCCTACCAATGAACATTTGACTTGGAAGATAAAAATCCGCTCTTTTTCCACTTTCGCGTAAAAATCCAGCTCGCCGATGGAAACTTTAATTCCATCTTTCAGAAGGCTTACACTTTTTTTCATATGTTTTTTAAACACTATTTCAACTAAGGCTACAAGTTGATAAAAGTTGAAGTTTTGCTTAGTATCTCCTGCATCATCCGGAATGTATTGCTCTATAATATTGGCATACATTCTCGCTAAATCCGTTTTTACCTTTCTTTTTGAAAGAGCACTTTCACACGTTAGTCCGAGAATGGGAAATACGACGTCCTGATATTCCTGAAAGTTCTTTGCCGGCTGTATGCTACTTAACAAAGATGTCAATCTTTTCTGAGCACTTGCTTTTCTCACCTCATCTTTACCAAGAAGGATCGAAATAAAGCGGTACAGCTTATGTTCAGGCCTAAACAAGCTCGTATAGGTTTTACAATAATTATAATTTGTTCTTGTGATATTCATGATAGACCGTTATAAATGCCGTTCAAAAATGAAGGTAGACGCATGAGTATAGAATCCTCTTCCCCTTTTGATCAAATTTATTTAGCTTTTGACATCCATGATGTTCTTGCAGAAACAGAGTCAACATCCAATACAGCTCCTCTTTTTCAATCATCCGGCATGGTGCTTCGCCTGCCTATGGGCGATGGTTGTCGCCCTATGCGTCACTATCCATATCCCTTTGTAAAAGAGCTCTTTCAGCTGCTAGCGAAGACGCATGGTGTGCATTTGGCCATTTTTACTTCATCCAAACCATTTATTGCTAAAGCATTCTCTGAGCAGCTCATTCTCAATACCTTTGATGAAAAAGACCTTGACGAAATGACTTCCCGCATATCCGTCTTGAGTGAGGATCAATTAAGGAACAATGGGACATATAGGGAAGATCAGTACAATCAATATAGCATCGGTGGCAATCAAAAGAAGGATTTAGATGATGTATATCCTTTTCCTACCCTAAAAGAACAAAGACTATTGATTGACGATCAATCCTCATTTGCTGCACCCCATCAAACCAAAAACCTGCTATGTGTTTCAGGTTATCATTGGACAGAAAAATTTGAGAAGTATCAGAACTACGGATATAAACTCTACTACTGTACAAAAGAGGAAGAGCTAAAAAGAATTATTCCGGGCAAATCCTTTGCCCTTTTTGAAAAACCAGATGCCTCGGTTGTCATTGTTTACCACGATAGTGAAGGTCAAAAAGAACTACAGTTATCCCAAGCAGAGGCACTAAAGTTAAGTGCTTTTCATCGCAGCTATGTATCCAACTACAAAACGGAGTATTCCATCAAACATCACACATTTGATGGCCTTGATAAGCTTACAGAGGAACTCAAAAAGTTAGATTTGTTTCGCAAATCAGACAACGACGTTTCTATTGTAGGAGATGGATATGATGAAATGCACAAAAGTTGCGATATCATGATCCAAGTAAGTGAGAAAAATCCAAATATCACTTTTGCCTCAAGAGGAACTATCACTTTAAATCAGAAAGAACATTCAGAGTTGCTCAGACATATCAAAGAATACTGGAATAGCGAGCTTCAAAGGGGGTATTTTTTTAGGTACCCTAGTGATAAAGAACGTGAAATGAACGAGATCTATGACCTTGTGTGGGACAAAGTCAAAAACCATATCTGGAAGGAAAAACTAGTCAAACGCGCAAACCACATCCTACTTGTAACAGGAGCCATCTTTAGCGCATGGGAAGAATCAAAAAACAAGCAAAAACCGATTAGTGAAATCCTCTTCGACTGGCAGTGCGAAACAAAATATGAAAAAAAGGTATTTGAACCTCGCGTTCTACGAAAACGTACCGATCTCTATCTAAAAGGGTTGGCACTCTTGCAAACGGTTAAACCTGACCTTGAGCCGATCACAATTAAAACCTTTGAAGCAGCGCAAATCAAATATCCCTCACTGCCCGAAGATGGAGCCTATGACCATAAAGATGCATGCGTCATTTCTTGATTGTATTTCAAAAATTGGTTGAATGTATTAATGTACGTAAAACCAATTAGGGAATTTTTATGAACTTCATATACTTTCTTGTGGCAACAGGGTCGAAATTAGCTGTAGCAGATCCTGCCAAGAATCCAAAAGATCCTTTCGATGCTTTTCCTTTAGAACATGAGACAGCACCTGACATAGCTTCAGACAACCGTTTTCTTGGCGAATTTTTCTACATGCTTTTAATGCTTGGCATGCTGATCGGAGTGGTTTGGGCAGCCGGATATTTCTTAAGACGGTTGACCTCCTCTCGCATGGAAGCGCTTAACACTTCAAGCCGGATTAAAATCTCAGAATCGAGGTCAGTCAGTCAGCGGTCGGTTGTTCACTTGATAGAAGTAGATGACAAAGAGTACCTCGTTGCTGAAAACCATGCAGGAATAAGTGTTCTACCTATCAAGAATTCTTGCGTGGATAGCGAGGAGTCAGTATAATGCTATCAACTAAAATATATGAGTCGTTTATGAAATCGTTCACTTGTTTATGGGTATTCTGCTTAGCCCTCTCATTATCAGGATGTTATAGAATGCCGGATGAATATGATTACAGCACGATCCCTGTGACCAATAATCCAAATATCACTAAAGAAAAATCAAGCGGCGGAATGCCGGGAATGAAATACTAGGAGCCCCCATGATCCCATGCACAAATGACGGCCTGATTAAATTTCTGACAGCTGAAAAACTGGAACCGATTTTACAAAAAGAATCCGGCCAAGTTTATGTTGTCCTTAAGATCAATGCACAAGATTTTCCTGTTTTCTTTCGTATCTATGAAGGCGATGAACTTCTGCAGATTTTGATTTTCTTTCCTCTTCAGGTCAGAAAAGAACGTTTTGATGCAATGGCCCGTATGCTCCACCTTCTCAATAAAGAAATCGACCTACCAGGATTTGGAATGGATGAGGCGATCGGCCTTGTATTTCACCGTGTCATGATCCCTGTTTTTGACAAAAAAATCGATACGCACCTGCTAAGAACATTGTTCAGCGCGGCGCCTAAGATCTGTGAGAAGTTCTTCCCTTCGATTGTCGGGACAGCGACATCCGATCTAACATTTGAAGCGATCATCAAGAAAAGCCAGGCAAAAGGTTCTTAAGCAGCATGCGTCCCATTTTTTACGATACAGAAACTACCGGCGTCAGATCAGAAAAAGATCGGATTATTGAGCTTGCGGCCTTTGATCCAGAGAGAAATGCCACATTTGAGATGTTGATCAATCCGAGATGCCTGATTCCTCAAGAAGCGACAGCTATCCACAATATTTCCAATGAAATGGTAAAAGATGCTCCCACTTTTGATGAAGTGGGCAAGAAATTTGTCGAATTCTGTGAAGGTGATGTTGTTTTGATCGCCCATAACAACGATGGATTTGATTACCACTTTCTAAAAGCTGAATTTGCACGCAATGAAATCGAACTGCCCACATGGAAGTATTTTGACACCTTGAAATGGGCACGAAGATACCTCAAGCATTTACCTCGTCATACGCTTCAGCATTTGCGCGAGTTTTACCAGATAGCAGCCAATAATGCCCACCGGGCGCTTGATGACGTGATTGTCCTCCATCAAGTCTATACTCATATGACAGATGACCTTACCATTGCAGAATGCTATCAACTCCTCAATATCCCAAGAGCCTTGCAACACATGCCTTTTGGGAAATATCAAGGAAAGCCGCTGAAAGACGTCCCAGCAGACTATGTTAAATGGATGCATCAGAACGGCGCTTTTGATAAACCAGACAATCTGGAACTCAAAACAGCCTTTGCCGGGCTAAATCTTTTACCTTCTTCATAACCTTAGAGCTAAAAACATGAATATTTTAATCCTTGGAAGCGGCTACTTAGGCCTTGCTGCAGGCGCTTATTTGCGCAAAAAAGGTCATACTGTGACCGGCACCACTCGATCTAAAGAGAAAATGGCCTTAATTGAAGAACAACTTGGCCATGCTATTTTGCTTACCAAAGAAAACCTCTCACAGGCATTTCATGGACAAGATATCGTCCTTTTTACAGCAGCTGCTGACAATGCCCAGCTGTACAAGGAAACCTATCTTGATAATGCTCATGCGATCGTCGATGCATTCCGAAACAACCCATCTCTAAAACAAGTCATCTACACAAGCAGCACCTCTGTTTACGGAGAACACCAGGGCAAAGAAGTGACAGAGGATACCCCCCCGAATCCCCTCACTCCTCAAAGTCAAATCCTCATCGACACAGAAAATGCATTAAGAGAACTTCCTCAAAGCTGCATTTTCCGCATGGGCGAGCTTGTAGGACAAGGAAGAACCATTGAAGACCGTCTAATTAAATCAAACGGCGCTGTCATGGCAGGATCTGGCGAGTCCATCACAAACTTCAGTCCTCTCTCAGATGTAATTAAAGCGATTGACTTCGCTATTGAGAAACCACTATTTGGATTATTCAATCTTTGCTCCACGCTGCACGCTGAAAGAAAAGAGCTATATACAGAGCTCAGTAAAGCAAAGGGTTTACCGAAAGTTAAATGGGATAAAGGCACTTCCACTATGCATGGTGGCAATAAAACCGTCATTAGCAATCGGATCATTGAATCCGGCTTTACTTTTGAAGCCCTCCCCTGGGAAGGCATTCTCAATAGCAACATGTAGGCTTAAAGAAGGAAGAGGCGCCCCTCTTCCTTCAAAGTATATTCATGAATAGAATCTCCCCTTCATCAAACTTCCTCAATATAGAAATAGAGGCAATCTCTATTCCAGAAGACCCGCTTCTTTATAAGTTTCTCTCCATCATTTCTAATACAACCGCTCTTGAAAATGCTTTCAGAGAACAAAAAGTATTGTCGTGGCTTAATAAAGTTGAAGCCTCAGAACAGGATGTGAAGGACTACGTTAATGCTTATTGCTACTCTGATATAGTGGCATTCCAAAGAATATGTAAAATTGCATTGGTCTATGCCAGAATATTAGATCCCTATACTCCAACTGAATCGGGATGTATCAATCGCCCTTTTCATTACCTGCAACTCGTCAAAGCTGTTAAAGAAGTCTTTATCGCCCACATTTTAGAAAATGTAGACCTTTTCACTTCGGGCATACAGTTCCAAGTTGAATCACATCCCTTTTTAGCAAAAGTGAAAGGAGATAGAATTTGCCTACTTTCCCAATGTG
>CAZOAX010000170.1:0-5562 GCA_964577735.1 uncultured bacterium | reverse complement strand
AGGCAATGGTCGAGTCGGAAAACCTATCACAGAGGACGATTTTTCCCGCTTCCAATGCCGGCTTAATCACTTCTTCTACATGTTGTGCACGTGCACTTAAGAACATGAGAAGTTCAGCTTTACTGCTCATCAGCATTTTTTTGTCGCGATGCAAGACAAGATCCCGAATAGCGTCACCTAAAAGTGTACCACCGGGCTCTCGTGTCAAAAGGACAGGATACCCTTGAGCCTCAAAGGTATCCTTTAACTTATTGATCAAGGTCGTCTTACCCGCACCCTCACCGCCTTCAAATGTAATGAAGTATGGGGGTTTAGTTTTCAGGTTCGTTCCCTTCTGCTTCTGGAGATTCCTCTTCTTCTAAAATAGCTTCAACAGCAGGAATTGGAGAATCTGGATCTGTAACAGTTTCCACTTCGTCGTCTGCGTTCTCAACTTTCTGAATCGCAATCAAGCAATCCTTGCCTTTGAGGTTGGCAAGTTTCACGCCTTGGGTATTACGACTTAAAATACGTAGATCGCGCATGCTGATCCGGACGGTTTGTCCAGATGAGCTCATCATGAGAACGCCATCTTGGTCTGTTACGCAGATCGCGCCGACAACGTTTCCATTTCTTTCGCTGACGATGATGGATCTAACTCCGACGCCACCTCTGTTAGTATGGCGGAAGTCTTCGACTGATGAGCGTTTACCAAAACCATTTTCGCAAACGACAAGCACAGTTTCGTTCCCGTTGACCACTTCACAGCCAACGATGTAATCGGATTCACTCTTCAGCGATACTCCACGAACACCACGTGTGACCCGTCCCATTGCTCTTGCGTCGGATTCATCAAAGCGGACAGCCATGCCATTATAAGTAAAGAGCATGATCTGCTGACCTGTTTTCACCTGTCTTGCAGCGACAAGTTCATCACCTTCATCAAGTGTAATCGAATTAACACCCTTACGTCGTGGGTTGCTGAATTCAGAAAGGTTAGTTTTCTTAACAACGCCTTTCTTGGTCGCCATGAGGATATGGCCTTCTTCATCAAAACTTGAGATCTTTAATAGAGCTGCAACACGTTCATCAGGCTTAAGATCTTCCATAAGGTTAACGAGCGGTTTACCCTTAGTCTTTCTTCCAGATTCCGGGATCTGCCACACTTTGAGCCAGTAGCAACGACCATAATTTGTAAAGAGCAGCAGGTAATCATGCGTCGAGGCAATGTAAAGGGTCTTGATTGTGTCATCTTCTTTCTTAAACTGCATGCCTGAGACTCCTTGGCCTCCTCTTCTTTGCTCTCTAAAGGTCGAGAGTGGCATACGCTTAATGTAATCATCATTGGAAATGGTGATGACAACAGACTCATTAGCGATCAAGTCTTCCATGCTGACTTCATTTTCAGCTGCTACGATCTGAGTTTTACGTTCAGATTTATTAGCCTTCAGGATATCGCCAAGCTCTTCCCGGATGATATCGCGTACCATGGACTCATTAGCAAGAACTGCTTTGTAGTAAGCGATTTTTTGCAAAAGGTCCTGGTATTCAGCGTTCAACTTATCGTGCTCAAGACCTGTTAACTGATAGAGGCGCAAGTCTAAAATCGCATGCGCCTGCTTATCAGAGAATTCAAAACGGGCGATCAATTCTCTCTTGGCTTCATCACGGTTTGGGCTTGCACGAATAAGTTTAACAACTTCATCTAAGTGGTCAATTGCTTTTAAGTAACCTTCTAAGATATGGGCACGCGCTTCAGCTTTATTCAGCTCAAAACGCGTTCTGCGACGGATAACATCAATTCTGTGTTCAATCCAGGCAGCGATCATTTGCTTGATCGTCATAACACGTGGCAGGCCTTTATCCAAGGCCAGCATGATGGCACCGAAGGTCACTTGCAGATCGGTGTACTTAAACAACTGATTGATAATGACTTCAGGAATTTCTCCACGCTTCAGCTCCATCACGATACGCATACCGGACTTATCGGATTCATCACGTAAATCAGAAATACCTGTAATTTGCTTATCGTTGATCAATTCAGCGATTCTTTCAATCAAACGGGATTTATTAACCGCGTATGGGATTTCATCTACGACAAGACGCTGTCTATCGGCTGAATCTTCCATCTCTTCTACACGGATTACACCACGTAAAATAATTTTCCCTTTACCGGCATGATAAGCTTCTTTAATGCCTCGATATCCACAGATCACACCACCTGTTGGAAAGTCAGGTCCCGGCATGAGCTTCATGATATCCTCGATTGAGCATGAAGGTTCATCCAAGATCAGCAAAGTCGCTTTTACAAGTTCGTTTAAATTATGAGGAGGAATATTGGTCGTCATACCGACGGCAATACCAGAAGAACCGTTAGTCAAAAGATTTGGGAATTTAGATGGGAATACTGTTGGTTCTTTTTTCGTTTCATCGTAGTTTGGGACGTGCTCGACTGTATCTTTATCTAAGTCTTCCATCAACTGAAGCGCAGAAGAAGTCAATCTAGCTTCTGTATAACGCATCGCAGCTGGCGGGTCTCCGTCAATCGACCCAAAGTTCCCTTGTCCATCGACAAGCGCATAACGCATTGCCCAATCTTGAGCCATACGCACTAGCGTCGGGTAGATAACCCCTTCACCGTGTGGGTGGTAGTCTCCAGATGTGTCACCGCAGATCTTCGCGCATTTACGGTGTTTTGCGCCCGGTGTTAAATTTAATTGCCGCATCGCAAATAGAATACGTCTTTGAGAAGGTTTCAGACCGTCCCGTACATCAGGCAAAGCGCGTGCAATAATAACCGACATCGAATATCTGAGATAACTGTCCTTCATCTCCTCTTCGATATTGCGGGGCAAAATTACTTCATTTTCGGTATATGACATCTTTATTCCCTTAAATATCTAAATTCTTAACTAAAAGAGCATGCTGTTCAATGAATGACCGTCTTGGCGGTACTTCATCACCCATTAACATCGTAAACATGTGGTCAGCAGCAATCGCATCAGGTAATGTCACACGAATTAATGTGCGTTTGACTGGGTCCATGGTGGTTTCCCATAGCTGGTCGGCGTTCATCTCACCAAGACCTTTATAGCGTTGGAGCTCGATCCCTTTTCGTCCGTTTTCACGTAAATAATCCATGATCTCTCGCAAGGTATAGCAATCTGTTGAATTACCATTTTCTTCAATGACGCTAAATAACTCACCATCAGCAATCGTATAATCCTGCACGCGGAGACCGAATAATTCCAATCGCTTCATCAGACTTTCAAACGTGCTATCATCATAGAGCTCCACAAAATGCAGTCGGGTCGGTTTAAAGATCTTCGCTTCTTCCGTCAATTCATTTTCAGGGATGGAAGCAAGCGTCTCTTCAAAGTTCTTGCGCTGGATTTCATCATCCCGTTTTTTGTATTCCTGCAATTCTTCCATCGAGTAAACGTAATGAAGTCCATCGCTGATTGTGACTTGGAATCTGGGGAGTTGACCATTGGCATTTTTTTCAGTCATGAACTCACGAAAAGGAACGCCTTTTCTTTCAATACGGGAAGCTAAAGCTTCTACTTCATGAATTAGTTCGATCAACTCTTTGAACTCTTCAGTGCTTAAGTCTTTATTCAGTTTTTTCAAGTGCACTTTGATATCGCTCTTACCAAGTTCAAGCAAATATTCATCCATTTCCTTTTCTGAGTGGATGTAACGGCTTGATTTTTTACGTGTCACGCGATATAGCGGTGGCTGAGCAATGTAAACGAAGTTATTTTCAATCAGCTCCGGCATATGACGATAGAAGAATGTCAACAGAAGCGTACGAATATGCGATCCGTCGACGTCAGCATCCGTCATGATGATGACTTTATGGTAACGAAGTTTTTCAAGCTTGAATGATCCGCTTCCAACTCCACATCCAAGTGCCGAGATCATGATCCCAACCTGTTCGTTTTGCAGGACTTTGTCTAAACGGGCTTTTTCTACGTTTAGGATCTTACCGCGGATAGGCAGGATCGCTTGAAACCTACGATCGCGTCCCATTTTAGCAGAACCGCCCGCTGAGTCCCCTTCTACGATGTAAATTTCGCAGAATTCAGGATTTTTTTCCTGACAGTCCGATAGTTTACCTGGAAGTCTTGAGCTATCAAGAGCTGACTTTCTTAATGTTAGTTCACGTGCTTTACGCGCAGCCTCGCGCGCTTGAGCCGCTAAAATGGCTTTATCGACGATTGTTCTTGCAAGTTGCGGATGCTCATCTAGATACGTTGTCAGCCCTTCACCTGTAATTTGCTGAACGACAGATCCGACATCGCTATTACCGAGCTTTTGCTTAGTCTGCCCTTCAAACTGAGGGTTAGCTACTTTAACGGAAATAACAGCAGTCAAACCTTCCCGCATATCTTCCCCGGAAAGGGAGATCTTATCTGATTTGAGAAGGTTATTGGCTTTGATATAGGTGTTTAAAACACGTGTTAAAGCGGTCGAGAAGCCTGTTAAGTGCGTTCCGCCCTGATGCGTTGCAATGTTATTGACGTATGTGTAGATGTTTTCAGTGAATCCTTCGTTCCATTGCATGGCCACTTCAAATTCAACAGGCGCATCATCCCCGTCTTTTGTGCCTTTGAAGTACACAGGATCTGGGAATAAAGGTTGCTTATGTTCATTTAAGTATTGGACAAAAGAGATAAGACCCCCTTCATAACAGAAGACGACTGGTTCATGCTCATCATTTCTTTCATCTGTGAAGTGTATCGTGATCCCTTTATTCAAAAATGCAAGTTCACGGATACGTTTAGCAAGGATGTCATAGTCGAATTCCGTGACGTTCATCACTTCTTCATCCGGCCAGAAGGTTACTTTAGTCCCTCTTTTCGTCGTTTCGCCGATGACGTTAAGAAGACGGGTCACTTTACCTTGACCAAACTCCATCTCGTAGATTTTTTGCTCTTTAAAGACTTCGACGATCATTTTGCTGGAGAGAGCATTTACGCAGGAAACACCCACGCCGTGAAGACCTCCGGATACCTTATAAGTGTCTTTATCGAATTTACCACCCGCATGAAGGACTGTCATAACAACCTCTAGGGCTGAAACATCTCTTCCATGTTTTGCAGATTCTTTTTCATGACGGCCGATAGGAATTCCTCGACCATTATCTTCAACAGAACAGGATTTATCTTTATGGAGAACGACACGGATTGTATCGCAATGGCCGGCCATTGCTTCATCGATACAGTTGTCGATCACTTCATAAACTAGCTGATGAAGTCCGTTAGAATTAGTGTCCCCGACATACATGCCAGGACGCTCGCGAACAGCTTGCAACCCTTCAAGCACAGTTATGGAGCTTGCATTGTATTCTTTAGTCAACTGAATTCCTTTGTTCTCTGTTGTAGGGTCTACTGTGGTCTGGTTTTCTGTTGTTGCCATATACTAATCTCTCCGGGCTGGATTATACCTGTTCAACCAATCCTGAACAAGATTGTTTTAATGGAAATTTTTGGAAATTTCATTTTTAGAGCCTGAACTAGCTTCGGCTTATCGTTTTTACTGAGGAGGCTATAAAGTGTAGAGTTTTTCACCGTAACTGTC
>CAZOAX010000169.1:0-5578 GCA_964577735.1 uncultured bacterium | reverse complement strand
CATCAAAACACATGAGACCGTCTCCATCGAGATCGAACGTGCCATTAAAAAGGCGATCTGACATCAACAGCAATAAGGACTTAGATTGGTCACGCACCCTGAGATGGACCATTACCTCAATATCATTGACAAGGCCCACCTGAAATCGATTGCAGATTCGCTCAACGCCCAGCTGGAATTTGCCTCCGACGACAACATGCACATAAACGATTATATTTTTTATTCCACAATAAACAATAAACGCATAGATGTATGACCCACTCTTTTGAGCAAGAGATTGATAAATTTGTAAAGAAGGGAAAACTCCCTTCTTTTGTAGCATCGATCATGCGTAAATTTTATCAATCTTATGTAGAAGCTGCTGTTAAAAATGGCTACATGATCGAAGACATAGAGCATCGGCTTTTACAGCTTTTACACTTTGCTGTGAAGCAGATCACTTTCCCCTATCGTTTTGAGCCTTACCATAAGAAGATCACCCGTCCTTTTAACTATTATAAATTTGGCTTGGATTTCATCCGTCCTTTGATCGATTTTAAAAAATCTTCCGTTGTCAATGCTCACATCCTTGATCAAATCGAAGAGCAATTGGCCCGGGGAGAAAATGTTATTTTTCTCGCCAACCATCAAATTGAACCGGACCCTCAAGTGATCAGCGTTTTACTTGAAAAAAAACATCCAAAAATTGCTGAAGATCTGATCTTTGTGGCCGGGCACCGTGTCGTGACAGACCCTCTGGCCGTCCCCTTCAGTTTAGGGAGAAATTTGATCTGCATTTACTCAAAAAAGCATATCGAAAATCCGATCGAGCTAAAAGCTGGCAAACTTGTACACAATCAACGGGCCATGAAAAAAATGGCAGGCCTGCTTGCAGAAGGGGGCAAATGCATTTATGTCGCGCCTAGCGGTGGGCGTGACAGACCAAACGAAAGTGGCAAAGTCCTGCCAGCTGATTTTGACCCTCAAAGTGTTGAAATGTTCCTGTTGATGGCAAAAAAGGCCAAGACACCGACTCATTTCTACCCGCTTATCCTTTCTACCTATCAAATCCTCCCTCCTCCCAATACCGTTGAAAAAGAGATTGGAGAAAAAAGACACGCCTCCTACGCGCCGGTCCATTTGCAATTTGAAGAAGAAGTTGATTTAAATGCTATTGTCGACCATATATCTGATAAAATAGAAAAGCGAAAAACTCGAGCAGAAATCCTTTCAAAAATTGTTCTAGATGCCTATATCAATCTAACAGAAGGTACTCCCACGTGATCTACTTAATCGCCCTTCTCTTATTTTTCTCCCCTCTCACATCCGATGAATCCTTCAAAGTAATTAAAGACCTGGCCACACTCCCCCTCCTTAATCCCTCTTATCACGATCAAAAAATTGAAAAGATTGAACTGCCCAACGGCCTTCAGGCAGTTCTCGTTTCAGATCCTCACGCTCAGCAATCTGCTGTAACAATGACAGTAATGGCTGGCAGCTGGCAAGAACCCGATGAATTTCATGGCCTTGCCCACTTTTTAGAACATATGCTCTTCATGGGCACAGAGGAATATCCAGATGAATCCTCCTTTACAAAATTTCTGACAGAACATGGTGGACAGACAAACGCGTTTACGCACGGCGACTACACAAGCTACATGTTTGCCCTCAACACAGACGGCTTTCAAGAAGCCCTCAAACGCTTTGCAAGCTTCTTTAAAACCCCTTTATTCAATCCTGCTGGCGTTTCAAGAGAATTAAATGCGATCGATCAGGAATTTGCCCAAGGCTTCAACAGCGAAGATACCCGCCAGTATTTTGTCTTGAAAGATATCGCATCTCCTTTACACCCTTTTTCCCGCTTTCAAACCGGAAACAGCCAAACACTTGCCAAAGCAACAACGACAGATCTTAGAAAATGGTTTGAAACACATTATAGCGCTCCCCTCATGCGACTTTATGTCCTGTCTTCTGAACCGATTGAAGAAATTCGCGAGCAAGTCATTCAAGATTTCAGCGGCGTTCAAAATCGCAATATTCAACGTGTAGAAAACCAGAATCCTCTTTTTGCTAAAGATGCACTTGGCCACCTAGTCCGTATCGCTCCTAAAAATGCTACTCAGAGCTTGATGCTGACCTGGGAAATCCCGTCAAAATACACCAAAATGCTGGACAGCCGCCCTGTGGATGTGATCTGCACAGCACTTGGATATGAAGGGAAAAACAGTCTTCTTGCCTTACTTAAACAAGAAGGCCTCGCAGACTCCCTTGGCTGTGGCACTGTAGACCTTGCCTCTAACACCTACCTCATGACAATCGACATCAAACTGACAACTAAGGGACTTGAGCAACTCGATACGGTGATCGAAAAGACGTTTCAAACGATCCATATGATTTCTGAGCAACCATTCCCGGATTACCTGTTTGAAGACTATGCCTTGATGCTAAAAGGACGTTATCAATTTCATCAACGGGATGAACCTTTTGAATGGGCGATGGCACAAGGATCTCAACTTGCGCAAGAACCGATCGACACCTATCCTGAACTGACCAAAACAATCCGCGTTTTTGACAAAGCGTCCATCAAGTCATTTTTACAGCTACTAACCCCTCAAAACGCCATCTTTGTTCTAACTGCACCTTCAAAAAATTTGAAGAAGATAGAACCGTGGATGCAAATTCCTTACAGCATTGAGCCAATTCCGGAAGCAAAACTTAAAGCCTGGGATACCGCGCCCCCAAGTCAGGAAGTTAAATTTCCGACTAAAAATCCTTTCCTCGCGCACAAATTGAATGCCACAAATGCTTTGATCGATAAGAACACTTACCCGGATGTTCCAAAACCAAAGCTTGTTTTGGATTCAAAAGGGGGCAAGATCTACTACGCACAAGATCCTTTTTATCAAGTTCCAAGATCTGCCATTTTATTACAAATTCAATCCCCTGAAATTAAAGACTCAAGCCCGCGCAGCATTGTAATGACAGACATTTATGTCAGTGCATTAAGAGATAGTGTGCGGGACCTGATCGATCAGGCAGAAATGGCCGACCTTAATGTCGCCATCGAAAGAAGCCTTGGTGGCCTTGTGATCTCACTTGAAGGATTCACTGAAAGCTTGAAAGCCTTTTTCCCCTATATCATTCCAAAACTAACATCAATAGAACTTTCGCAAGAAAAATTTGATCTTGTGAAGGAAGACTTGCGACGCGATTATGAAAATAGCGTCGCCTCAGCCCCTGTTAAACAGACCTTTGATCGGTTTAAAGCCACCATTTTTGAAGAATATGTCAACTTCAATCAAAAACGGGCAGCCGTAAACAAGGTCACATTACCTGTTTTTCAAAGCTTTCAGGATAATCTTTTCAAAAAGACCTACATTAAAGGAAGCATCACAGGAAGTATGACAGAACAAGAGGCAAAAGAGCTCACCTCCTCCCTTGATCTTGCCTTGCATAAGACGCCTGGATCTGATAGCCCACCTTACTATGCCAAGATCAAACCTGCAGATGATCAGACAGGCCCGACGATCTATAATTTTGATACAAAAGCTGAGGGAGATGCCATCATCCTATCGCTTGAAACAAACAGCTACTCAGTTAATTTAAGAAACATCCAAGACATGCTTTCCCAAACGATGTCAGAAGCATTTTTTAGCGAACTACGCACAAGACAGCAAGTGGGATACATCGTTTTCAGTGAGTCCATGGAGCTCCAAAAGCATCTTTTTAGCATCTTTGGTGCGCAATCCACAACGCATACTCCGACTGAACTGCTATGGCGTTTTGAGCTGTTCTTAGCCAACTACGCAGATGAAATTAACGATAATATATCGGAAGAGCGCTTCGAAGCTCTCAAAAGCTCACTTACCAAACAGCTTCAAACAGCCCCAGCCACACTAAAATCATTTAATGAGAATACCTTTAGACTTGGCTTTGAGATGGAAGACTTTGAATGGACAAGCAAAAGGCTTGAAGCTTTAAAAAGTTTGACCTATGAAGAATTCTTAAGCCAATCCCGTAAATACCTTTCACGAGAGAACAAAAGACGTCTTGCCGTGACTGTCCGTGGACAGCATCGCGACACAGTTCCATTTGAATATAAACACTACAAAAAAGAAGCCAAATAAGCATGCTGACCTGGACGATTTTCTCTCTTATCATTATAGCGGCATTATGGATCGACCTTGGACTCCATTCGACAAAAGAAAAAATCAAGGTCTCGACAGCCCTCTTCTGGTCTATCTTATGGACAATACTTGCCCTTGGATTCAATTTATGGATCTACTCTCAACATGGAAAAGAGGCTGGTTTAAACTTTTTGACAAGCTACGTGGTGGAACGTGCTTTAAGCATCGATAACCTTTTTGTTTTCCTCCTTATATTCCAAGCGTTTAGCATCCCTCCTAGACTGCGTCATAAAGTGTTATTCTGGGGAGTTCTTGGGGCGATCATCATGCGCGCCTTGTTTATCACAGGAGGAATTGCCCTTGTCAGCTACTTTAGCTTTATCCTCTATGTATTTGGCGCATTTCTTATTTTCACAGGATTTAAACTGGCCTTTTATGGAACGGATGAATTCCAACCGGAAAAAAATCCGATCATTGTCTGGATTAGAAAATGGATCCCCGTCGACACATCCAATAAAGATGTCTTTTTTATTAAGAAACGGGCTGGCTGGGTAATCACGCCTTTATTTCTTGCACTTGTTGCTGTTGAAATAAGCGACGTGATCTTTGCTATCGACTCCATTCCGGCCGTCCTTGGTATTACGACAGACCCCATGATTGTCTACACCTCGAACATCTTTGCTATTCTCGGCCTGCGTTCACTCTACTTTGTACTGGAACGATCCCTTGAATATTTTCATTACCTGCACTATGCCCTGGCAGCAATCCTGTGCTTCATCGGATTTAAAATGCTGATAGCCGGTTTTTGGCACATACCTGCAAGCCTATCACTGGCTGTCATCGTAGGTGCTCTCGGCTTATCCGTTGCAGCATCCATCATGAAACCTAAATCTTGATATAGCTCAGCAGTGGTTTGTGATCCGATAAAGCTTTTTCCGTGAACTTGCCGATCTTAAAAAAGGTATCAAAGGCAATTTTTGTCCTTAGCTCCTTCACGTTTTTTCCAAGCGTGTAATCCAAATTCATAGGTGGAGTTATTTTTTTCCCATAATAATTTTCAGCGCTCCAAGCATCCCCTTCCCATGTTTTTTCTTCATAATCCACTGTTCCTTGGCTGAAAACCTTAAGCAAGGGCTGATATTTTAGCTCCTCATCATCCATATTCAAATCACCTGTAATGATTTGGGGCATTGTCGCACTCACCCTTCCAGCAATATCCCACAACTCATTCAGCTGATGTTCTCTTGCATCCACTTCTTCAAGACTGGGTTCTGCTGGATGATCCGAATGCTGCAAATGCGTGACATGAAAACGGGCTAAGGGGGATTGATCCACAATACTAAAACTAAAAACCCCTTTTTCAGAGTAGCTGGCCCATCCATGAGCGGAACTGAAAACGGCAAATTCCGGATTCTGCACAGAATATCTGCTTGCGATGAACAATCCTGAAGATAAGCCGATGGCTTTTGGGC
>CAZOAX010000168.1:0-5579 GCA_964577735.1 uncultured bacterium | reverse complement strand
TCATCTACAGTAAAGCCAGGTTGCATTGTGGCAATTTCAAATAGCACCCCACCTGGCTCTCTGAAATAAATAGATTGAAAGTACTCTCGATCAATAATAGGCGTTGCATTGAGGCCATATTTAATTAGGCGTGTGCGTGCTTCTTCTTGCGTTGTATGGGTGGCTGTTGCAAAGGCCACGTGATGAACTGTCCCATAACCCGGTGTACCAAGTAGCGTGTCCGGACTGCAAAGGATATCTACATACTCCCCTTTTTTACCGGGGACTGCAAAACGATATCGGTTGCCTTCTTCTCCAACTAAAACATGGCCCATTTGATTTGTGAGCAAGTTGGCCGTTTTTTCATAACATTCTTCCATCAACGTGACCCCGTAAAATCCCTGACTTGGATTTTTGTTAAAGGACAGCTCAAGTCCAAGTCCATCGGGGTCTTCAAAAGCAATCACTTGTTCATCAAAACGTTGAAAAGGGCCTTTATATGTAATTTTAAGCGATTCCAATCGCTCTATCCAAAAATCGATTTTTTCGAGCGGCATCGCAAAAGCAATCGCTGTCAATTGGCCTTTGCCTTTTCGTCCTTTCTGAATTCCCTGAAAAGGAAAAAAGGTCAGGATCGTCCCAGGGTCGCCAGTTTCATTTCCATAATAGAAGTGATAAACGTCCGGAGCATCGAAATTGATTGTTTTTTTAACCAATCTTAAATCCATCACACGCGTATAGAAATCGATATTTTCTTGAGGATCTGAGGCAATCGCCGTAATATGATGCAGGCCTGAAATGAGATTTTCCATGACTTATATATAGAACTTATAATAGAACTTATTCAATCAATTTTTGGGCAGTAACTATGTTAGTACCATTGGACGTCTTTCAACGTACTCTTCAATGTCTTGTTGTGAAAAATCGATGGGGCTGTGAGCGGGTGGAAAACATCGGTCTTTGGGTGAAAATCGCTCAAATCAGCAAAAGTACTCGGCTTTGGGTATTTTGCTCTCCTCAAGGACCATTTAAACTGTCAAAGGAAAGGGTCTTTCATCATATTGATTCCAATCCACTTCTAGATGTCAGAAGTTTTTTAGGATTGCTTAATCAAGATAAGATCGAATTGATGAAAGCTGCCCTTCTATATTTGGAAGCTCCGGATGACCGTCCAGTCGAGAGCATCCTTTCTCCCCTTTCACCCTTTGCAACCAATTTCCAAGGACAATCCTTGCTGGATATAGCCATTGAAAAAATGCTGGCTGGAAAGAATGTCAAAGGAATTTTAAATTTTTTTTTCAATCAGTTAGCTCCTGCTGATTTTTTCAGATCACTTAAATGCATGAAAAGGGACTTTACAGCAGCACATTTAATCCGCTTGATTGAACTCTTTTTCGATGGAAAAGAACTTGCCATATCAAGTGAAGCACTTCAAATAATCTATGTCAGTTTGAGCTGCTGTATAAACGGGGAACTGTTCATTGAATGGGCTATAAAAAAAGGAATAAAATTTGATCTGGAGATTTTGTCTCTCAGTTGTACTAAACGTCCAAAACGCGAAGTACGCCATTTTGATCATATGATGAAAATTTTGGAATTTCAACCGCAGATTTTGTCTCAGACAAATGCACAGGGAGAAAATCTCATCAGACTTTTACTAACAGGCGGTAAAAATGTCACATTCCTTCATGATTATTTAACTGCCATAATAGAAAAGTACCCAAGCGTGTTAAAGGCAGAAGCGTTGGAAGGTAGAAGCCTGATTTATTATTTCCTTAAAAACGATGACCAGTTTTTATCCGATTTGAATAGTGAATATGAGACCTCGGAATTGTATTGGGAGCTAAGAGAGGATGTTTTTGAGGTTGTATTGAACTTTAATAAAAGATGGAGCCGTGATTTTCCACAAATCTATCAACTGGAAACTACCTGGAATCGAATCATGGGTAAATTTACAAATCAAGGCAACTATGAAAATTGGTTGACAGCTCCTTATGATAAGGATCAAAAGTCCTTTATCCACGAACTTGTCATTTGGTCCCACCATTTTGCTGGTAGATTGCTTAAAAAGGTGCAAAGTGAGAACCAGGAGATCATAGATCATTTACAATCCATTGCAATTATCCAAGGAAATGACTATGACGCGATCAAAACTCAATGGATCAAATATCCCGGATTGAAAGATTTTATGTTTGGAGATCTGTTCGATCAATATTTTAATCCTAAAAATAAAACGCAAAGTTTGTCTAAGCTGGAAAGTCTTTTTGGTTCGGATTGGATCCATTACAGATATGAAAACGGGGATACAGCTCTCCACGACCTATTTTCAGTTCCTTGTTTTGATATGAAGATTGAAGTGGTCGAAGTCTTTACTTACATGTTAGACCGTGGTTTTGATCCGGACGTGAGAAATCATGCCGGAAAATCACTCCTGGATCTAATGGAAGAAAATCAATGGAATGCGTATATTTCTCTATTTCAATAATTTTAAACAAAGATTCATCATGATTAATAATTGCACATTACTTCCTGAGTTGTTTTATTATGGACTCCCCTGCTTTATAGAGAAAAACCGATCGGGAGGTAACCGAGTAGAGAATATCGGTCTTTGGATAAAGATCGCTCAAGTCAGTAAAAGCGCTCGACTTTGGGTCTTTTGCTCCCCTGAGGGGCCTTTTAAATTGTCAAAAGAGAGGGTTGAGCAATGTTTGCCCTCAAACGAGATAACTCTAAGGGTGTTTTTAGGTCTGCTCAATAAGGTGAACAAAGCAGATTTGGATGCTGCCTTTCAATACCTTGAGCAACCGGATCGTTATCCTGAAATGAGTGCGCTTGCCAATTTCTCTCCCTTTTTAAAACATTTCGATGGAAGTACTTTGCTATACAAGGCCATCTATAATCACTTGAGAGGAAAAGGGAATCAGACTGTATTGAAGTTTTTTTTCAATCAAGTGTCTTTAGAGGAGTTTATGGAGCCTCTTCGAAGCATTCAATTTTATTCAAATGAATCCCATTTAATTACAATATTAGATGTATTTTTTGATGAAACTGAGGAGAGATGTGGAAGTGATTTACCTGCCCGATGTGTGCTTCAATCGCTATTAGAGCCTATTTCAAGTGCTCTTTTTGGTGGTTCTTCAACAGTTGAGTTGTTTATTGACTGGATGATCGATAAGGAGCTGAAATTTGATCTACCATTTTTATCTAAGCTCACAGCTTACAATGTTAGTTATCGAGAAAATCGGTTGCTTATTTTAGAAAAGATCATGGACTATCAGCCGGAACTATTTACACAAAGTAACTTTATCCATACTTTGTTAAATGCAAATCAAGGAGACAGGTATCTCAAGTCATGCCTTGAATTGTTCTTGAGTAAATTTCCTGATGAACTAGAAGCAGAAGATGCAAATGGAAAAAAGACCTTTATTTATCTCTTCGAGAACGAAATTGATCTAATAATCAAACTGGATAAGCAATATATTAGCCCAGAATTGCTTTTGAGAATGAAAGAAGATATTTTAGAAAGTTTGTTATGTTCTTATGATGTTGATTATAGCAAAGTATTAAAGATAATTCCTGAAGAATGGCTGTCAGAGCCTTATGGAGACGATCATAAATTCTTCCCTCATGAAATTCTCAAAAGGTCTTTTCGTGAAGCCAATAAAATGCTTGCATGGATTCAAGGAAGTAAAGGGGTAGTGCCGAAATATTTAAAATTAATTGATGTAATGCTTGGAGATGATTGTAACGCAATCAATGAAATTCTAACACAATACTCCGACTTAAAAGACCATGTCTTTTCATACTTTAATGATTGCTTATTAGGATCTTGGCTACATAGAGGTAGAGAAGACTATTTACCAAAACTTGAGCAGATTTTTGGACCAAACTGGATTCATTACCAGGATCAAAATGGGGATACCTGTTTGCATCATCTATTTTCTAAGCTCTTTAAATATCAGTGGAGTGGTTATACAGAGTATTTTGTCTTTTTGATGGACAATGGCTTTGATCCCGATGTTGAAAACAATGCCGGCCTGACCATTAACGACCTTGCCTCAATAAACGGTTGGAACGATTACCTTCACCTTCTCAAATAATTTTGGAACAATATGCAACCTATCACATTTCCTAAAGAAGTTATCACTAGTGTCCTTGTTTGCCTACCTATAAATAGAGGTGCTTATAATCGCATTGAGCACCTCGACCTCTTTGTAAGGATTGCAAAAGTGTGCAAAGATTTTCGTTATTGGGTCTTATGCTCAAAAGACGGACCTCTTAAGCTGGACGAAGAAAAGGTGATTCACTTTTTAAATTCCCCTTATGAAAGCGATTTAAGACCGTTTCTTTGTGCAATCAATCGTGAAAACACAGCTATTGCTGAAAGAGCTTTTAAATATGTTAAAGGTAATCATTATAACCCTAATGCTTTAAATGACTGCGCCCCCTTTTTGACCGACCATGAGAATCATTCATTGCTTGCTGTGGCCATCTCGCAAGAGTCAAATAGAGAGATTCTAAAGCAGCTTTTTTCTAAACTCTCTATAGATGAACTCCTTCAATATTTTCAAAAAATTTACGCAAAGAGCATAGACCGTAAAAATTATATATTAATATTTGATCTTTTCTTTAGTGCTCTTACAGAAAAAACAAAAGATGAAGTAACAGCAAAAGCAGTAATCCAGCCCCTATTGGGACTCATGTTACGTGCAGTTTTTCATCAAAATCATACTGTTTTTTTAAATTGGGTTGAAAAAAAAGGAATGAAATTTGATGTGCAAAATCTATCGGATAGCTTTTCATCATATTACGGTAGTTACAAGCCATTTGATTGCTTTAAATCTATAATAGATTCACAGCCTGAAGTTATAAATCAACAGACATTATGTGGCAGGCGCCTGATTCATCTATTTTTGAAAGAATGCCCTCTTTCATTAAGAAAATACTGGCAGTATATTTTAGAAAAATTCCCTTCTGAAATTATTGTAAAAGATGTAGCTGGAAAGAGTGTGATTTCCTATCTTTTTGAAAATCATATAAATTTGCTCGACAAAACCTACTTTACCGTAAAAGTACTTGATGAAGTGCGGGAAGAGTGTTTAGGAATATCTTTGCAGTATATGAAAAAGGAAAGATTGAACTTCATCTATGGTCGTGAGTCTAAAAAATTTAAAGATTTTATGGTTAAATTGAAGGCAATATATCCTAATAACTTTTCTAATTGGTTATACGCTCCTTATGGAGCTTCTCAGAGGTCTTTTATAGATGATCTTCTTAACCTCGCTGTAGATCGTCATATGATTGAATGGCTTGAGGATCTAGCTCCGCACAATCAAGCCGATCCCACCTTTGAATTGGCTAAGATGATCGACCAGTTCTCAGAAGAAAATTGGGAGGAAATTAAAAAATATTACCGCCAATATCCTGCATTAAAAGAGTCGTTGTTGTTTAAACATTTCGGATACGTTGTTGGAGGTTATTATGCTTGTGAGCTCGATCAAAAGCTTATACGATTGACTGCATTTTTCGGTCCCGACTGGATTCATTTCAGAGATCAATCCGGCAACACTCTCCTCCATCATTTATTTTCATTAATACCT
>CAZOAX010000167.1:0-5585 GCA_964577735.1 uncultured bacterium | reverse complement strand
TATGTTCAAGTCCAAGCTTATAGTCATTCGGGTCATGAGCGGGGGTGATTTTAAGCGCACCAGTTCCAAATTCAGGATCGACAAAGGGGTCTGCAATGATCGGGATTGGTGCATTACGGAGTGGGTGTTGGACAGATTTTCCGATCAGGTGCTTATATCTTGCATCTTTTGGTGACACGGCAACAGCTGTATCCCCAAGCATGGTTTCAGGACGTGTGGTCGCGATCGTAATCGTTTCAGAGCTATCTGCGATAGGGAATCTAAAATGCCAAAGGTATCCGTTGCGGTCTTCATATTCGACTTCATCATCAGCAAGGGCAGTTTCAGTGACAGGATCCCAGTTGACAAGGTAGTCGCCTCGATAGATCAGACCCTCGTCATACATCTTTTTAAACATGGTGTTGACAGAGCGGTTATTTCGATCGTCCATGGTAAAGCGAAGCCTTGACCAGTCGCAGGAACAGCCTAGTTTCTTGAGTTGTCCAAGGATGGTGCTTTCATTTTCTTCTTTCCACTTCCATACATGGCCCAAAAACTCTTCTCTTGGAAAATCGACCCGTTTTTTGCCTTGCGTCTTGATCAAATGCCTCTCCACAACAGTTTGTGTGGCAATGCCGGCATGGTCTGTTCCAGGCACCCAGAGCACTTCAAATCCGCTCATCCGTTTCCATCTTATCAAAGTATCTTGTAGTGTATTGACAAGAGCATGTCCCATATGCAATACGCCTGTGACATTTGGAGGGGGAATGACGATGCAATAAGCCGGCTTTTTACTTGCGCTATCTGCTTTGAATATCCCAAGGTCCATCCAGAATTGGTACCATTTCGGGTCGACGAGTTTCGGATCATAGGCTTTTGGGAGTTCTTGTTGCATGCGGATAACCTTAGTATTTTGCGTGCTATTCTAGCAGACGCAAGCTAGAATTACAAGTTTACCCCTCTGCCGATAAAAACGTTCCCGTCCCCGTACACGTTCCCGTACCCGATTTCCTTTCTATTGCATTTAAAGCATTTTAAAAAAAAGTCGGGTAAGGGAACGCGTACGGGGACGGGAACGGAAGGGAAAAGGAGAAAGCTTGTCACGGGCAGTAATCCTTTTTGGCATGGTTTTTGCTTTGGGGGAGGTAGTTGCATGTGAAATTTTTTTATCAAAATGGGCTAAAAGAAAGGAGTAAGCTCCAGGAGATGACTGATTACCAAAACTTAACTCTGGCGGTTCGTTGCAAATTAAAGGGCGGATTGTTATGGGTTTATAACAGTACAGGTGCTGATTAGTGCCAAGGATTTCTTATGATCCAGGTTTTTCAAAGTTTCAAAAACCTATTCTTCCCCGCTGAAGTTAATCCTCTTATTGCGCAATTGGATGAACTAGAGAAAATACCTGTTTTGTTTGAAAAAGATAGAAAAGACAACCGTTTTGATTCAGTTTTATCTTTGCCGATGGACCCTGATGATGAACAATTACAGCTAAAAAGAGTTGCTCTACTCTATCGGTTGGAGTCATGGAATGGGGGATTGGATGCGGGTCCGGTTGACGGGGAATCTGTCGATTTTTTGTACAAGGAGGCTGTCGGCTGGAAGCGTTCCCATCCATTGATCGGACAGGCAATTCTTTCCGCAAAAGACCTGATGCACTTAAAAAAAGCGGCCCAATATTCTGAATTTATTCATCTTTTAAAGAAATTTTCCCTTCTAAAAAATAAATTTCTAAACTGGGTGCTTCAAGATGGCAATGATGTGATCCCATTTATTGAATTTCCTGCTGCGATTGAGCACATCATGGATTCCAAGCTTTCTGGAAGAATTAACCGGCATTTAAGGATATTAAAAGAAGGAAATGCAAAATTGCTCTGCCTTCCTTTTGAAGGGATGTATTTGAGCATCCTGGATGAGGATCTAACAGTGACTTTCCGCGGGAATTACACGCTAACGTTGAGAGAGATTTTTCATATTTTTTCAGAGAAAGAGGTGGCGGTAGGTAATTTAGAGTTCATGAGTGAAGGGATCGTCAACTGGAACCTTCATCGTCTCGGTTACTGGAATGCTGACTTGAAGCGCTATATAACCGTGGATATGAATCTGGATAAGTGGTGGGAAGAGATGCCTGTTTTAGAGAACTTGAACAGACGCCAGCTTGTTAAAAGGTTCAAAGTAGATGTCAAATCCCATGGCTGGGTCGCAGCAGCGGTTGCAACGCGGGCAAATCCCGACCTTGATTTTGATGCCACCCATGCTTTTTTAGAGGTCGCGATCCCGCTTGAGGATGGAACCTATAACATTTATGATTTTGGTAAGCTTGCAACCGAATATCCTGCTAATCTGATGGAGCGGTTGATGATGCTGACTAAAACTGTTCATGCTGCAGTGGCCTATCCGGACGATAGTATCTTCTACACCACAAGGCAAAGAGGGTTTGAGCCTTTCTTATTAAGTTCAAGGCAGGGCAGGTCTTTAATGGATTTGATCCGGCGGGATATCAATATCGCTAAACAAAATAACCTTGTTTATCAGATCGAATCAGAAAATTGCGCGAAATGGGTCCATTCGATGCTGGCTAAAGTCCTTGAAGAAAAAAATGTCCCCGATCTTTTTAGAATGCAATTATTGGATACGCATCCAAAGGGGCCTGTCGCGCATATATTTGCATGGATTAAAAAGTTGCCGGATTCCTGGCAGGTCCCTGTATTGACTTTTCTTCATTTGCCTCTAGGTGCTGGTAGAACGATCTATGTAGAAGAGGCTGGTGAAAAAGTCGCTAAATCCTTATCTCGTCATTCGTTTTTTGAGACCGGGCAAATCTTCCTCCCTGCGCTATTGATCCATAAGGTGATGACGGGAAATACTGTTTCCCGTGCTTCCAAGTTTTTTGTTAAGTTTAAACGGAATTTTGCCGCGAGATTTCATTTTTCATTTACGCCGCGTCTAAATGTATTCTCGAGTTTGCAGTACACGGAACGGATCTCGAAGTTTGACAACTTTGAGACCGGGCCGAGGATTGTCCCAAGCCGGCTTCAACGCTGCCTCATTTGATATCATCTTTATATTCACCACTGACTCAGTGGTGAAAATATTAAAGTCAGAATGCTAAAGGGAAACAGGGTTGGTATAGCAATGTTTGTGTAAAAGTTAGCCTCATGCTATATATTTCCTTTCTTTCGAGGAGGAAGTATATGTCCATACAATATTTTGCAGTCAATAGAGCTCTAAAACAATTAGATAAGCTCGATAAACAGAAAACACCAAAATATCATGCTCAGGATGAGCAAAAAGTTGTTGATAAGCTTGCTCAATTTCAATCTTTGTTGCTCACAGCAAAACAAGGTTGGTTCGTCTCCAAGGATAAATACAAAAAACTCGAGGGAAAGGTTTTAGCTCTTTCTTACAGGCTCGGGGAATCAAGAGGAGGAAAGGATAAGCTTCCGGATCCTGATCAAAGTGTATTGGACCATTTAAAAATTCGTGCGTTGTCATGGAAGCAAAAGCAGGTCGCTTTTGGGGATAATCCTGTTTTAACAGCTGAAGATGAACAGTGTTTAAGTGAACTTAGCCGATATGACCAGATTTCTTCTCATATAGACTTGGATCGGTTTTTTAAATGGACAATGATGAACCACCAGTCGGTCGATCTCTTCGTCCAATATCCATCGGTTGTAAAAAGAATTAACACATGTCTTTTGGCAGCACGTGTGGGGACATTCGGCGGACTTGATTTTGTTGATAGCGATGGAGAGAAAGACGTTACATTGTGTATGGAGAGTAATCCCGTTAGCATTTTGAATGAGAAAGATAATGTCACATTCTCAAAGGGCTTCCAAACACGCGTCAAAGACGTGTTCAAATCATTCAAAGATAAAAATACTGTAGAGGGAATTTATACTTATTTCAAAGATGAAGGGGTGGTTCCTTTTGATTCTTTTGCTATGGCAGAAGTGGATGCCACAGGGAAAGCTACACCGATCGATGTTTCTGACAAGGCTAATTGGTATAAGACCTTGAGAATGAAAGAACATCTAACAGCTGAGGAGGCCACGGAAAGATTTGGGCAGCCTTGCGATGGGACCAACTATATTTTGACGCTTGTCTGCGCAAGACAAATTAAGGAACTGGATACCTACGGCTCTCATAGTTTCTTGAGAGTGGCTATTCCAGATGGGAAGGGGGGGTATGACTATACTTATGGTATGGGTAAATTCTCCAAGGCCTATCCACAAAATGCCTTGGATTCAGCCTCATTCTTTTTTATGCCTAAAAAAGGGGCTATTCAATATGTGGACAATAACGAAATCTATACAAACCGCGAAAAACTTGAGACCCATTATTCATTGGATGCAGATACAGGCTCCAATTATTTAGAGTCGATCCGCCAAGATATTGAAGCTGCCCAAGAGGGGAGATTGGTATTTCAAATTTTAAGATGGAATTGCTCAGACTGGGTAGTGAAAAAAATTCGGAAATTTGTTGGTGATGAAGCGAGCCAATTGATGGACGTTTCGTATTTGGACTTAAATCCTAAAGGATTCCTTGGTTCAGTAGTCAAAATGCTGCGTAAAGCACCGGGCTGGTTTAGACGTCTGACTTTGAATGTTATTGGATTTATCGGGCTTGGCTGGTATGGCATTACTATCTCAAAACCAGATGGTTCTCATAAAACCTATCGTATTCTTTCCTCGCAGCCATGGAGCGAAGAGCGGGAGGATCATTTCCATCACCCAGGCAAGGTGTTCATTTAAGTAATGATCAATTAATTTATTTTAATTTAATGCAATTAATGGTACAATTACTGAAATTAATAATAAATTAAGGTTTTTATGTCTTGTAGTAGTTTATTAGGTGATGCAGCACAGGCTAATCAGGTAGTGGGAACTTATGCGCAGGTCATGAATGTGACCCGCGCTTTTGCAGAAATGTCTAAACCACTTAGCTCGGCTGCATCAGGGGTCATTAGTAAGCTTTCGCCTTTGCATATTGTCGGTTTGGTAAGAGCTCCTTTGGATGCTTTTCTCATCGGCGGAGATATGGTCGATGCAGTCAAAGCTCCTTCCTACCTAAAACTACTTCCTTTGATGATGATCGTTGAGAAAATCGGTAACATTTTAGATTATTTTACGACAAGTGTCTGGATTGCCGAACAAATGGGGGCTGTCGGGATTGAAGCGCTTTCAGCTGCAACCTTACCAATTGGTGCCGTAGCTCTTGGTTTGCAGTCTATCGGCATCGGGATTATGTCCTGGAAAATATATGAGATCCATGCGTCCTGGAAGGAAGTTCAAGCGGCAATTGATGGGAATGATAAAGCCTCTGCCGTTGATCTTTTAACAAATGAGCCTGCGACAAAACTCGGGAAATATAAAAAGAGATTTTTTGGTGTCTTATCAGATGATCATAAAGTTCAGATTAGAGCTGTTTATGATAAAGCGATAACTGAAGCTGATCCCGCAGCAAGATTGGATCCAATGTTAAAATTGTTGAAAGATCGCCATTTTCAAAAGCAATTAGAAACAGGGATCTGTATCGCTCTTGCTATTATCGGGGTTGTTGGAATTGCACTTGTAACTTTTAGTGGGGGCGTCGCAATTCCAGTGGCA
>CAZOAX010000166.1:0-5592 GCA_964577735.1 uncultured bacterium | reverse complement strand
AATCTGTGACTGAATTAGTGGAGGCACGTGTCAATGGGTGATTTAAAACATGTGATGGAAGACCACTATTTAAAATATGCTTCTTACGTCATTCTGGATCGGGCCATCCCCAATATTGTCGATGGATTAAAGCCTGTACAACGCCGTATCCTTTATACTTTGTTCCAGATGGAAAATGCCAAGCTTCACAAAGTGGCAAATGTGGTAGGGCAAACGATGGCTTTGCATCCACATGGCGATGCACCTATTTATGAGGCTTTAGTTAATTTGGCCAATAAGAACTATTTGCTCGACAAGCAAGGGAACTTTGGCAATCTATATACAGGCGATCCTTCTGCCGCTGCCCGTTATATTGAGACGAGGCTATCTGAGCTTTCACGCGCGACCATGTTCAATCCGGATTTGACTGAAACGGCTTTATCCTATGATAGCCGGCATAAAGAGCCGCTTGTCTTGCCGGCAAAAATTCCTCTTTTATTGATGCAGGGAGCTGATGGGATAGCAGTCGGGATGAGCACGCATATTTTGCCTCATAATTTTGTTGAGCTGCTTGAGGCTGAAATTGCCATTTTAGAAGGGAATGATTTCACATTGGTCCCTGATTTCCCGACTGGGGGAATCATGGATGCCTCTGAGTATGACCATGGCAGAGGCAAGGTCAAATTAAGAGCAAAAATTGAAGTAAGAGATCCAAAAACCCTTGTCATTACAGAAATTTGCTACGGCACAACGACTGAGTCCCTTATTCGCTCAATCGATGAAGCTGCGAAAAAAGGGAAGATCAAGATCGAGTCGATCAATGATTACACTTCAGATAAAGTTGAAGTGGAAATCAAGCTGCCACGTGGTCAGTATGCAGAAGAGTTGATCGATGCCCTTTATGTATTTACTGAGTGCCAGGTTTCTTTGACATCCCAGCTTGTGGTGATCAAAGATAATTTTCCTTGGGAAGCAGACGTCAAGGAAATGTTAAAATTTCATGCTGAGAAATTGAAGGGGTATTTACAGAAGGAACTTGAGATCGAGCATGGAAGGCTTCACGAGAAAGTCTTCAATAAGACGCTTGAGCAGATTTTTATTGAAAATAGGATCTATAAAGAGATCGAAACTAAGCGTAGTTATGAAGCTGTCCACCAGGCGATTATAGACGGCCTAATCCCTTATCATAAGAAGCTCAACCGCGTTCCGACAGAAGAGGATAGAGAGCGTCTCTTGAGCATTCCGATCCGGCGCATTTCCCGTTTTGATATTGAAAAGAACGAAAAAGAGATCGGTGAGTTGCTGGAAGAGATGGAACGGATTGAAAAAGATCTGAAGAACATGAAGAAGTTCACGATCCAATTTATTAAAAGTCTTTTAAAAGAGTACGGCAAATTGTTCCAGCGCAAAACTAAGGTGGAACAACTTCAGGAACTAGACTTGAGGGCTATTCAAACAAAATCGATGAAAGTCGGGTTTGATCCGGAGACTGGTTTTGTCGGAACTAAAGTGACAGGCCCGCATGTGCTGGAATGCACCAATTTTGATAAAATATTGATCTTCTTCCAGGATGGAACTTATTCTGTGATCAATATCCCGGAAAAGCAATATGTGGCACGTGATAAGCAAAAAGTACTTTTTGTCGGCGTTGCAGATAAGAAAACGATTTTTAATGTGATCTACAAAGATCCTAAGACTCTTTTGGCATATGGCAAACGCTTTATTGTTGAGAAGTTCATTCTTGATAAGACTTATCGATTCTTTGAAGAAAATATGCACCTTGAACATTTGACGACTAATTCAGATGCTGTCATGCGTATTACCTTTGTGCCTAAGGTCAAACAGAAGATTTCTTCGATGGATTTTGTGTTCAATACCATTTTAGTGAAAGGTGTATCAGCTAAGGGAATTAAGATAGCAAGCCGAACCGTTAAAAAAGTGAGCGTTGGTTGATCAAGGTTGTGTTGCAGCCGCATCCGTCAAAATATCGATTTTCTCAAGTTTTGGTCGATGACGATGTTTTTCAAGAAATAGCAAGTTCGCAAATGAAAAATTGCGATCTTGCAGCTTCTTATGTTTCACTCGAGGCTTGGATGTCTGTATGGAATGAATGGGAAATGCGGCAAATTAAGATGATCGCTTATGATCGGTTAAGCCGAAGAACCTATTTTAATCATGAACTAAAACAATTGATCGCAAAACTGGGCTTTAACGAGGAGAAAATAGAGGCAACCCTTGTAGAAATCCAGAAGCTCGGCTATCTCAACGATGAGGAAAGCGTTGAGCGCTACATTGCCCAAGGGATCCGTAAGAAAAAGAGTCCCGCCTGGATTCGGCATCAGTTACGGCAAAAAGTAGGTGAAAATGTCGATTTTGACAAGGAAGTTGTTTATCCTAAGGAGGTTAGGGAGTCTGTGATCCGGGAGCTTTTGATAAAAAATCGAAAAAAAGGGCAGAAATCTATTGCTTTAGTGGCTCGAAAAGGGTTCTCTTTTGATGAAATTATCCCTATATTTCATTCTATAAATCAACAGTACTAGCATAAATCCATTTATGCTATAATATAAGTATAAAGACCTAAGTTTAAAGAGGTTTGTATGTCAGATGCTAATCCTGTAACAGCTGTATCCGATAGCCAACCAACAGAGAGCACAACAACGACAACTGGAGCTCCAACTGGGAAAGCCGGTGAGTTTAATGCCAGTACGCAAGTTGCCTCTATGGCAGAGCTTCAGACAAAAGCGCCTGAGCTTTATAGAGCGATGATGCAAGGTCTTGCAACTAACATTTGTAATGACATGAAAGATCACCAGGATCGGCTAAAAGAGATGCAAAGAGAAGCCCAAAGACAGGCAGAGGGCGGATAATGACCGATCTTCAATTGTTTCTTGGGATTCCACTCGATAGGGAGTTGTCTCTACACTTAAAATCCTTACAAAATTACGATAGATTTACATCTCCAGATTCTGATTATTTAACAGAAGTGAATGGTCCGACCGGTTCCTTTCTTGGCCGGAAAATAAATCAATCTATCGAGCAGGAGCACCTGTATAATGTAGAAGCCAGTGTCTACAGTTTGCTCGCTAAATTAGATCCGAAATATCCTTTTAAAACTATCCCTCTTGTGCTTTTCCCTCATGAATGATTCAGAAATTATATTTATTGAACAAAACGATGATTCCCTTCGTTTGGATCAGCTTTTAGCTGCAAAATTTAAAGGTGTTTACTCCCGCACTTACTTCCAAAAGCTGATTGAACAAGGCTTAGTCCTGGTCAATGGAAATCCTGCCAAAAAAAGAATTATTCCCGTCACCAATGACGAAATTGAAGTTGAGTTCGCGGCAGAGCCAACCAGTGAAATTTTACCGGAAAACATCCCGCTCAATGTTTTATATGAAGATGATGACATTATTGTGATCAATAAGCCCTCAGGTTTTGTTGTTCACCCGGCTCCAGGGAACTGGTCTGGAACTTTTGTCAATGCGCTGATTTACCACTGTAAAGACCTTCAAAACTCAGGTTTGCGCCCAGGGATTGTTCATAGGTTGGATAAAGATACGACAGGTGTTTTGATTGCTGCTAAAAACACTTATTCTCAATCAAGACTTATCGAATCTTTTTCTAAAAGAGAGGTTAAAAAACTCTATCTTGCGATTGCGCTTGGAAATCCTGGCAAGCAAGAGATCAAGGCTCCGATTGGCCGCCATCCGGTCCACCGTCAAAAGATGGCGATTGTAGAGACTGGCAGAGAAGCGCTTTCTTACGTTGAGACGTTGTCAGTAAAAGAAAAACTATCCTTAGTGCAGATCGATATCAAAACTGGAAGAACTCACCAAATCCGTGTTCATTTAAGTTCTATTAATGCCCCGGTTTTAGGCGATGCCCTCTATGGAAATAAAAGCACAAATGAAAAATTCCAGGCAAAACGGCAAATGCTCCATGCCAGCAGTTTGAAGATCATGCATCCAAGAACAGGTGTGGAGATGGAATTCCATGCGCCCTTGCCGGAAGATTTTCGGCCATTTTTTTTCCCCTAGATTATTATTTATTTGTCGGTTAACCTAAAAAAGACATCCGCTTACTTGCGTTACTAATAGAGAATTTGTTTAAAGAATCAGGAAAGTTATGAAAGAATTCGTGGCATACATAGTAAAGAATCTTGTAGATCATCCGGACAAGGTTCAAATTAACGAAATTGGGGGGACACAAACTCTAATTATCGAGCTATCAGTTGAGAAGTCGGATATTGGTAAGATCATTGGAAAAAAGGGAAAGACGATTAATGCAATTCGCACCCTTCTCATGTCTGTAGCAAGCCGAAATGGAATTCGAGTCAATCTCGAGATCCTGGAAGAAAACGGCGCTCGTGTAGAGTAATATTATATCCCAGGCCTTCCGGCCTGGGTTCAGGATACTTTCCTTGGTAAATAGGGAGAAACCATTGATTTACGTGAATTAAGGGTTCCTGCTTTCACATAAATCACCGCAAAATTTTCTTTGGTCTTCTCAATCGGGAGAGGCAGAAAATTATGTTTAAAGATTCTTTCTAAATTTTCAGCATCAGGAACTTCAATTTTGACCACTTTATCTTTTATTTTTGGTGATTCCATGAATGAGTTCAAGAAGGTCGCTAAAAGGGCTTCTGCGTGGGGTGAGCCCTCCGGAATATAGATCCATAGTTCGTCCAGATGGTCATAACTTGCTTGCGTGCCTTCATAGAGGTCTTTAGAGGATGGGATTGTGCTGATCATCTGTAAATGCAGTGCCAGATCGTTTTGCGTGCTGTAGATCTGTTTAGCTTTTAGGAGCCATTTCGAGCAAAACAGCCTCTTTACTTGCTCAAAAAGAGGAAAATTGTTTGGAAAAAGCTTGGATTGGCCAATTCTAGCGCATCCATTTTGATCTTTTGTATCGCTTGTGAGAAAGTCAAATCCGTATTTTTCTAAATGATTGAGCGCTTCTTCCGTTCTTTGTTCGCGCGAGGTGATGATCTTATCATATACAGAAAACATATCAGGGCTTTTCATGATGAGGTTTGCGCCTGTTTTAATGAAGGATGTATCTCGAGGAATGCTGGAGAGGTCGATACATGGTTTTTGATCATGGAGTTTTTTCAAGCTGTTTAAGAGCATAGCCACGCATTCAATATCGCGTGCGGAGACTTTGCTCAAAAAATCGGTGTCATCGATAATCGCATATAGACAGGAAAAGTACTCCGCGATTTCCCTATTAGGGTGAATAAAACCTTTATATTTGTCATTTATGCTAAAGAGCTGCTCTGCAACCAGTGTATTGCATGACTGAACATCTCCTACAATGATCAAGGGCGGAGTAATCGTTTGAAGTGCGCTCTTGTGATGGTCAATGACGCTGATCACCTTTAAATAGGAGGCCATATGCACTTCATCAAAATTAGAAAAATCACGCAAAGAAACAGTTCCAAGAGGGGATCTGGCTAAAGCATTCCTCTGAATGATCCCGATCGGTTTATTGTCGGCCACAACAGGCAGGTAATCCTGATTTTCCATTTTGGTGCGGATTTCTTCAAGCGTGCTGTTTGTTGTCAGCGCATAGGCGTTTTGGTTATTAAGCAGGCATTTCAGATTGATCGCA
>CAZOAX010000165.1:2828-5614 GCA_964577735.1 uncultured bacterium | reverse complement strand
GACGGGGAGACGCAAAGAAGAAAATTTTTTATTGCTTCAAAGAAGGCCTTAAGGCCTTCTTTGAAGCAATAAAAAATCTGACCAGAAGAAAGGAGCTTTCTTCTGGTGAATTTAAGTCCTTAATAGCCAATAATTTCCTCTGCGCCTCTGCGTTAATTCCTTTTCTAATAGCGTAACGAGTATTAGAGCGAAAGGATAGTGTTAGCCGGTTTTGAAGGTGAGGAGTTTGGATTGGCGGTCGAGTTGGAGGAGGAGCTGTTTATTGACAAGAGAGCTGATTTCTTTTTCAGCTTCGGTGAAGGTCGAGTCGATCCACTTGCGGCGGAATTTGAGCATGCGATTGATCTGATCGATATTTAGAAGTTGTAATTTGGGGTGTTGACCGATGCGAGGATCGGCATTGCGGGGGAGGGAAAGATCAATGATAAGCTTGGGGTTTGTTTCTTTAAGGTTTTGTTCGTCAATGAGATAGTGGGGAGCGCTTGTTCCTAGAATGACCCAGTCAAATTCAATCCAGCGATGGAGTTCTTCAAATGGCAGAAGGGAAATGGAGTACTCTTCTACGATCTTTTCTGCGGTTTCTTCTGTGCGATTGCAAAGGGTGATGTCCTTACAACCCTTATGGTGCAGATAGTGGAGAACTTTTTTGTTAATAGCTGAGGAGCCAATGAATAGGATCGATTTATCTTTAGGGGTTTTAAAGTAATGCGTTCCGGTTTGGAAAATGGCATGCTCGATGTCAGGCATTCCACGTCCAAGGTTGTATTTAGAACGTATGAATTTTGATATCTGGATAGATTTTTGGAAAAGGGAATGAAGGGTAGAGGGTAGCGTTTTCGCCTTTTGAGCATGCTCATAGGCTTGTTTGACTTGGGCCTGTATTTCAGTTTCTGCCATGATGGCGCTATCAAACCCGGCGGCGACTTTCGATAGATGGAAAAAACATTCCATTCCAAAATAAGAGTAGAGTTTTTGATCGCAGTCTTGCTTGATCTCTCTTTTTAAAAGGGAGAGAATGCTGGTGTGAGTTTCGGCAAGGTCGGATGAGCTAAAGTAAAGTTCTATCCGATTACAGGTGGAAAGCATGATGTAGGAAAAATCAGTGTGGTTGGCTCCAAATAGCTTATGAAAAGCTTTTGCTAGTGTTTCTCTTAATGAAAGGTCTGCCAGTTTGTGATTGATTCCAACGACACCGATCCGCATACGCCTACCAAATTCAGGTTTTTATGTAAGGTATACCGATTTTAAAGATTTTCGTCGCGTATCACTTGTTCTAATCGATTTTTTAATTCATCTCCTTCAAGCCATTGTGTATTCGTGTCAGAGGTATAGGCAAAGCCATCTTTTAGAAATTCATTTTTTTTGCCATCTAAAAATTTTTTCATAAGGTCCGGGAATTCTTGGGATCTTGGCGGAAGGATGGCGTAATAATCGCCGAAATCCACAGTATGACGCGCATCATCGACGCCGATCATTAATTCATGGAGTTTTTCACCTGGACGAATTCCAATTGTTTCGGTTTTTCGGCCGGGTGCCATGATAGAAGCAAGCTCTGCTATTCTAACACTTGGGATCTTTGGGACAAAAATCTCGCCACCTTTTGATTCCTTAAGACATTTTATGACAAAATCAACTGAATCCTGAAGGCTGATCCAAAATCTTGTCATCCGTTCATCAGTGATCGGAAGGGGGTTTGAGGTGGTTTTAATCAGTTTGTTCCAAAGGGGAATAATGCTTCCACGGCTTCCAGCGACATTTCCGTAGCGCACGACGCTTAATGAAGGGTAGCCTCTCGCGCCTACGTAGGAATTGCCTGCGACAAAGAGTTTGTCTGAACAGAGTTTAGTGGCGCCATAGAGATTAACAGGGTTAGCGGCTTTATCCGTAGAAAGCGCGATGACTTTTTTTACACCGGCAGTTATGGCTGCATTGATGACGTTCATGCCTCCGATGATATTTGTTTTTACAAACTCAGTCGGGTTGTATTCAGCTGCCGGCACTTGTTTAAGCGCTGCTGCATGAATGACTATATCCACCTCGTTAAAGGCCCTTAAGAGCCTTTCTTCGTCTCGGACATCACCAAGAAAATAGCGAAATCTAGGGTCTTGAAAGCTGGGATGGGATTGTTCCATGTCCCATTGTTTCCATTCATCCCGGCTCAAGATGATTATTTTTTTACAGCTGCCCTCTTCAATCAATCTTTTGGAAAGGGCTCTGCCTAAACTTCCGGTTCCACCCGTAATCAATATGGTTTTATCTTTGAAAAAAGAATCTTTTTGCATTTTTTTCCTGCTTTAATTTGTCATCCGATTATCCACATTCCCTTGTTAAGGACAAGCCCAAAGGGGGTTTTATTTCCTTGTCATTGAAAAAAAATCATCGAAACAAAAAAAAGAGTAGAAATAATTTTCATTATTCAATATTGTGCACTTATTCATCTAAACATCCTAAAAGGAGTGTGCTATGTCGAGTTTCGTAAAGAAACTGATGGCTACGGGAGCTGCCCTCTCAATCGGTATCTCAAGTTTTGCTGTCGCTGATTACTACGTTAACAACAATAACTGCTGTCCTCCTCCTGCATGCAACCCATGTGCAAGCTGGTGCGATAACTTGACTTTCAACGCAGCTTGGCTTTACTGGAAAGCTAGCGGCGATGATTTTCAATACGCTGTAGAAAAACACAGTGTTACTACCGTTATTGGTGCAAATACTTATACTGATAGAGTACAAAAGTATCATGATCTTTCATTTGATCTAAAGAGCGGTTTCCGCGTAGGTCTTGGTTT
>CAZOAX010000165.1:0-2818 GCA_964577735.1 uncultured bacterium | reverse complement strand
ACTCACTTTCATCCAAGTGCAAAAGATCACACAGCCGTTCGTGGTACTTCAGCGGGTCAAACAGGAGTTGCTCTCCCTACTCTCGCATTTTTCTCTGACACACTTGATGCAGACGAAGAAGTTATTTTTGCAGCTGCTAACAAATTCAAATACGACACAGTCGATATTGAATTTGGTAAGTGGTTATGCTGTGGAGATAGTTCTTTAATGTTCAGACCACATGCTGGTTTTAGAGTGGCTGACATCGAAGAGCGTTTCAGAACAGGATTTGTATCAGACGATACAGAAGGTGGCTTTAATGGCTGGAGTTCAGTAGCATGGCAGCATAAGAACCACTTCAAAGGATTTGGGGTACGTGCTGGTCTTGATACAGACTTCCACCTATGTGAAGGTCTAAGCCTTGTTGGTCGCGGTGCAGCTTCTGCGATCTGGGGTACAACAAGCTTGAAGACTAACTTTGCGTTCGCTGATATTGACACAGTTGATCTCAACGTTGAACGTACAAAAGAAAACTACCACAATGTTCGTTTCATTACTGATCTTAGCTTCGGTATCCGTTACAGAACAATGGCTTGCGATTGCTACCCAGTAACTATTTAACTTGCATGGGAACACCTCTACTTATTCGGTCAACACTGATACTGGGTTGATGATGAGTACAACAATCCATCAGCAAATGATAGCTGGAGAAGCACAGGCGATGTGGCTCTTCAAGGTCTAACATTGTCCTTCGGATTTGACTTCTAAGATTCTTAGAAATCTGTCCTCGTCCCTTTCACCAGCACCTTGAAAAAGGTGCTGGTTTTTTTTACCCCCTATCCATTTTTATTCAACACGAAGACACAAAGACACGAAGAAGCTTCATGAAAACGTGCTCTCTTTGTGGCTTAGTGTCTTTGTGTTGAATTTAAAAACTTTAGAAAATAGGGGAGATTTTGGTTTTAAGAATTGACTCAAAAGGGTACTCTTCTTAACCTCAGCTCAAATAGTCAAATTTTTTCAAGGGTAAAAATGAATAAAAAATATGACGAAAGTACAGTCAAAACGTTGGATGCACTCGCGCATATACGCCTGCGTTCAGGGATGTATATTGGTCGGTTAGGGGATGGCTCTCACCCTGATGATGGGATTTATATCATGCTTAAAGAAGTCATCGATAATAGCGTCGATGAATTCATCATGAAGCAGGGAAAAAGAATCGAAGTACAAGTGGATTATGCGACTGGAAAAGTACAGGTTCGCGATTTTGGACGGGGAATTCCGCTTGGGAAGGTGATCGATTGCGTCAGCCAGATCAACACAGGTGCTAAATATAACGATGATGTGTTCCAGTTTTCAGTCGGACTTAACGGGGTAGGAACAAAGGCCGTCAATGCACTTTCAAGTCATTTTCTTGTGAGAAGCTATCGCGAAGGTCAAATGTTCGAGGCAAGCTTTTCTCAAGGGGTTTTAAAGGATCAAAAACTTGTTAAATCAAAAGAACCTCAAGGGACCTATGTAGAATTTATTCCGGATCCTGAGATCTTTAAAAAGTTTAAGTTTGAAAGTGAATATCTTCTCAAGAGAATGTGGCACTATGCTTATTTAAATACCGGGCTTACGATTGAATTTAATGGCGAAGAGATCGCCTCTGAAAATGGATTGCTCGACCTGTTGAATGAAGAAGTTAAGGAAGATCAACTCTACGAACCGTTGCATTATACCGGAAAATCGATCGAATTTGCTTTTTTGCATACCAATAGTTACGGCGAGAGTTATTTTTCCTTTGTGAACGGACAATACACAGCAGATGGTGGAACGCACTTATCTGCCTTTCGAGAAGGGCTTTTGAAAGGGGTGAATGAATTTGCGAAGAAGAATTTCCAAGGAATGGATGTTCGCGAAGGGATAGTCGGCACTGTACTTGTTAAAGTTAAAGATCCCATTTTTGAATCTCAGACCAAGAACAAGCTCGGTAATGCAGATATTCGCGGGCCGATCGTTCAGGAAGTAAAAGATGCCGTGATGAAGTTGCTTTTTCAATTTCCAGAAAAAGCCAACAAGATTATCGAGCGGATCGTATTTAACGAAAAATTGCGAAAAGAACTGGCTTCTGTAAAAAAAGAAGCACGGGAAAAGCAAAAGAAAATCTCCTTTAAAATACCTAAGCTCCGCGATTGCAAGTACCACTATCATGATCAATCGGGAAAAGGCGATGCTTCGGTTATTTTTCTAACAGAAGGGGATTCGGCGAGTGCCTCCATTGTAGCTTCAAGAGACCCTTTGACCCAGGCTGTGTTCTCTTTAAGAGGAAAGCCTTTGAATGTGCATGGTCTTAAACTCGATCAGCTCTACAAGAACGAAGAGATGTACAACCTCATGAGCGCGCTCAATGTGGAAGAGGATATCAATGACCTTAGATATAACAAGATCATCCTGGCAACAGATGCGGACGTGGATGGAATGCACATTCGCAATCTGCTTATTACCTTCTTTTTAACCTATTTTGAAAGTCTTGTGATCAACGGGCACTTATATATTTTAGAAACACCTCTTTTCAAGGTGCGTAACAAAGAAAAAACGTTTTATTGCTACTCTGAAGAGGAAAGGGACACAGCTATCAAGGCTTTAAAAAAAGGGGTGGAGATTACCCGCTTCAAAGGCCTTGGAGAGATTTCGCCAGATGAATTTAAGCAGTTCATTGATAAAAACATTCGCTTGACAAAGCTGATGGTCAATAACTTCTCAGATATCAAGCCGACACTTGAATTTTACATGGGAAAAAATACGCCTGAGCGAAAACACTTCATTATGAAGAATCTGATCAATGAAGAAGAGG
>CAZOAX010000164.1:2623-5620 GCA_964577735.1 uncultured bacterium | reverse complement strand
ACGGAGGCGGAATACATTAATGGCTTTTCTGATTTTCTTGCAAAAAGAGGGTTCAAAACCAAGACTTATCTCAGAGGTGGCTATGCCGCATATGTGGCCGGTTTAGACGATTATTTGATATTCTTAATTCAAGCGTTTCTTAAGACTAAAAAGATACCTTTCGAGATTAAAAGGGAAAAAGAGGAAGTGCCTCACGATGTCGACCTTTTTGATTATATAGTTAATGAAGGGATCTCACCGACTGCGCTTCGTGCTTATTTTCTTGAATTCATTAACAATAAAGACGTTAAATTCATTCAGCTGCTGATTCCACAGAAGAACGATGTTTTCCCCAATGAAGAAAACTATGTGCTCTTTACTCTTGGCAATCCAAAAGAATCGTTCCAAACCGATCGGATTATCGGAAGACTAAATCAAAAATACCTTTTCACGCGGGATGATATTCACATAGAGATCACAAGCAATCAACTCGGGATTCCAAAGAGTGCCGGTAATTTTTGGCAAATGGTGATCGATCGCAAACTCAAAATTATCAGAACTGAACCCCGGCACGAAACCGATTTCAGAGCAGGCCTTGCCGCCCTTCAACTCATGCTGGACGATCACATCCTGATCGAAGACAAGTGTCCTTTGGAATGGATCTTCCGCTATGCTTTGAAGACAGGCTCTAAAAAAATCTTCACGGGTGCTCTAGACAGAGCAAAACTCCATGGAAAAAATTCACGAGGGTTGCTTTACAGCGTGATGAGTGCTTATTTGCATACAGCAAAAAAAATGAACCTTGAAATTCCACTTGAACATCTGGAGATTCTGGGAGAACAGCAGCCTTTAGCTCAGCTCTATAAGCATTCACTTCTTTTAACACTTTATCAGAGCGATCTGCAGCTTGAACGGATTATTTTTCCTAAAGGTTTTTCTCTCACCTCGATCGATAAACCATCCTTCTCGGTCAAGTCCTGGGTGCGTTTATCTCCTTCTAACCTAACGTCAGTCTATGAAGTGCTTGAAGGTGACCTTCACCCTCTGGAACGTGTATTATTTGAGCTTGCACTCCAAAAACAGGGTATGCCGCTGACAGACTCCATGAAAAACGCTCTTGTCGATTACCTCCTGATTTCCCAAAGCGACATCGAAAATCTTTTAGCTCCCTGGATTATAGCAGAACCGTCAAAGCTGGGATGGACTAAAGCGCTCCTCCGCTATTCATTTAAGCATGGGTATAAACTGTGGACAGCCTTCAAAGATCTAAAGATGCTTGAAGAAATCATCCCCACAATCAACCCCAATTATGCATACCTACTACTGGAGGAAGAAAAAATCTCTTATTCATTGAGGATTAGACACTTAAAAACCATCCTTAGCAAACCTGACTTGAGTATTTCAACAGCTTTAAATATTGTCGATGAATTTAAAACACTAACCGATATCGAACCACCCCTTATCCTCCTACTGGAAAAGCTTTCCATAAAACAGGGACGAGAACTTTGGCAAAAACTGCAAGCTGACACCTCCTTATCTCAAACCTTACTTCAAGCCATGGATCGCTTCATCAGTTTTCCTGAAGACGAAGAATGGTTTTCTAACTCAAACCCCACGCAAGGGCGTATCACCGCTCTTTATTTGAAAAGTGAATTTGATTTAGTGACCAAAATCCGTTTCATTAAAAAATTCAAGATGCACACACTTGCTAAAGAATGGATCGCACCGAAACCACAAAGCCAGGCTCTTTTATTCTTCTCACAATATGATCCGTCAGATCTTCCCTTGCTCGAATACATCTGTTCACTCCCTGGTGTGAATGAAAAAAACCTCCTCAAGGATCTACACACGCAAGGCCATTCCATATTTTCCGGTCAACCAGTACTCAAGCTGTTGGCATTCCTAAAATCAGATTTCACCCTTGAAATGAAGAAAGACGTCATAAAAAATCTTCCCGCTCTTACCAACAAAGAAAAAGCGTCTCTAAAAAACATTCTAAAAGAGAGTCCTTTGGAACTCGTGGCCTGCATGGATAAAACCTTTGTTCTCAACCATCTCCTCTACCTGAAAAGCATCAAAAAAACTTCGAAGCAGTTTGATGACCTCTGGCTAACCATGCTAGATCAAGGAATTGCCCTCCTCCCTTTTTATAGAGACCGGAGATGGGTTCAAGCTGTATATGGCGATCAAGCTGAAGCTAAAACCAAAGAATGGGGCAATACCTTATTGCTGCAAGAAAATTTAAGTGAAATAGAACGTGAATCGCTAGTAAATATTCTATCTCGAACAACACTCATATATAACGCAAAAGTACAGCTCATCCATTTCCTCCAACCCTTTTACTCAGATCGCATAAGAAGCTCCAACCTACTCAAACCTCTTTTTGAACAATCAGTCTCGGCTTTAAGCCAAGCGATCAAGCAAGAAAATCCGGTATATATTTATAGTTTGGAAAGACTTCTTATCCTTCTCAAACTTGGACTGAAAGCTAATGTATGCACATTTGACGAATTTCTTTATGATAATTCATTAAAATTTCCCAATCTTTTTTATGAAGATACCTCTTTTGATGTCCATTTTGATTTTGTTCAAACCATTCCTCTTTTAGATTTTGACACCCCGGAAACCTACGCGGCGAGAAACGATAAAAGAATAAGCATTCTACCTGTGACTCAAACAGTAAAAATCTTAAGCTATGAACTCATGCACAAGTGTGCTGACTATGCGCATCAATTTAAATTGATCACTGAGCAATACATAACCAATAAAGTTTCTTTGGAAGAATTTCAAGAGGAGGTGCGGACGCTCTCAAAATTTAAAACAAAAGGACTGAATCCTACAGAAGACCCTTCTTTGATCTGCATCGATGAGCTTTGCTTCCTATTGAAATATAAGAGTACCCGAATAAAGGCCTATGAAGCGTTTCATTTTCTGCTCCAATGTAAAGAAAAATCCCCTTACACTGTAGAATTCACGAATTATCTCAATTTAAGGAAATGTATCGAGGACCTGATCATA
>CAZOAX010000164.1:0-2613 GCA_964577735.1 uncultured bacterium | reverse complement strand
AGCAAAAGGAAAACTCTACGATAACAAAAAAATGACATATGGCCAGTATTTGACCTATATCAATCAGTATGTTGCCGGATTAACTGAATTCACCTCTTCAAATCCTTTTGCAAAAGACCCTGTTTCTGATGCATTTGAGCTCGAGTCGATCCCTTTAATAGACAAAATGGACATGTATAAAGTCTGGAGGACTTTATTGGAGAAATCTAATCTTGCCCATAACGTTTTCCATGTCAGGAAATTAGAAGGTTGTATTCATTTTAATAAGGGCGAACTGATTGAAAAAGATGTGGAGCCCCTGCTTATAAAAAGAGCCGAAGCATTAAAAACACTAATGAAAAAATTAGATGATGAGACAATTGGGCTTGAAATTGAGATGATCGCCGGCCCTGCACTCGAGGTTCTGCCAACTGATAAAGTTGAATCGTTTATATACTCTTTAGAAAAAATCCTAGGGTTAAATATGCCCTTAACTGTGACGTACAAATGATTCCATCCGTTGACAGGCGATCCAAGCACCCGAATGTATTTAAGAGTCTGACTTCAGTTTTCCATTTGGACGGTCTTAGTTTCAGCGAAAAACTACAAAAAATCGGCTTTATAGACGATCGCTTCAACCTGTTGTTTATCCCCTCTAAAGTTCCTCCTATCAGTGAAAAAGGACAACAGCGCTTCAATCGATTGCTGAGAAAAGAGGTCCTTGGCTGTGATGAAAAAGGTGAGGTCATTTTCCGCTTGAAAGAAGCTGATTATATCAAAGGCTTTGCCAGCTTCCTTTCTCCAATGGGAATTAAAATTCAGACCTACTTAAGGGGTGGTTATGCGGCCTATGTGGCAGATTTAGATGAGTACATGGAATTTCTGATCCGGGAATTCCTGAGCTCAAAAAATCTGCCGCCGGATCTCTTAAATGATGAAATTAAAGCTCTTAAAAATGCTAATGAAGAAGAACCTCACGATGTCGATCTATTTGACTACGTGGTCAATGAAGGGATCCCTCCAACAGCTCTTCGATCTTATTTCACAGAATTTATTAATCAAAAAGACGTTAAGTTCCTTCAACTGCTCATCCCTCAAACCTGCCCTCTTTTTCCATACCCGGAAAACTACGTGCTTTTCACTCTTGGCAAACCCACTGAAGCATTCCAAACAGACAGGATCATCGGGCGGCTAAACCATAAATACCTTTTTACACGGGATGACATCCAGATTGAGATCACAGGCAATCGGATCTCTATCCCTGAAAGTTCCGGCAATTTCTGGCAGACGCTGATCGACCGCAAACTCAAAATTGTCAGGACTGAGGACTGGCATGAAAAAGACTTCAGAGCAGGTCTTGCTGCCCTTCAACTTATTCTAAATGATCATCACCTGATTGAGGACAAATGTCTTTTGGAAAGCATTTTCCGTTATGCGCTCAGTACCGGATCCGATAAGATCTTTCATGCTGCCCTGGATCGCGCCCGTCTCCATAGCAAAAATCCCAATGGATTTTTGCTAAGTGTTTTGATTGCTTATTTGCATATGGCAAAAAAAATAAATCTCGAAATACCTGCCGAACACGTACAAATTTTGACAAAAGCAACCGGAGAGAAGTCTTTAGTATGCCTATACAAATATGCGCTTCTTTTAACGCTCTACAACGGCAAAGACCGGGCCGAATGGGACCCTTCCGGTTTATTGATCCTGTATCAAGGCAAAGACCGGATTATTTTTCCGAAGGATTTTGCACTGACATCACGTGAAACACCTTTTTTCCTGAATCAAGTCGGTTCCTGGACCAAGAAAAACGGACGCCCCAATGATTATATTTATAAAATTCTCGATGGTGAGCTCACATCCTTGGAACGTGTCTTATTTGAACATGCGCTTTCAAGATCATTGACTCCCCTATCAGAATCCTTGAAAGATGCCCTTGTCGACTATCTCATTACAGATAATAGCGTAGCCATTGAGGCTTTATTCTCTCCTTGGATTCAGGTAAATTCAGGGTGGGTCAAAACTCTCCTCACCTACTCCTGCAAGCATGGCATCAGGCTTTGGAACGGGCTTGGCAAACCGGATTTAGAAGCAGTGATCTGCTATCTTGCGCGTGAACGACCTAATTATGCCTACTCTATCCTTGGTGAAGAAAAAATTACCAACAACTTAAGACTAAGGATCTTAAAATCAATAGCAAAGACCCCTGACTTAGCTCATGATATCCAGTTACAAATCGCTTGGGAATTGATCCAGGATGCTAATCCTTCCCACATTCCGACAATCGATTGTTTGATCACAGCTGACCACGAAGACTGGTTCTTTTCTTCAACCCCTTCACAAACACGTATAGAAGCCTACTATCTTCGAACAAAAAACATAAAAGCCCTGATAAAATGGATAGAGCTCAATCAAGAAGTAGATCTCTTGCAAAAATACAAAAAAGAGATCAAAACAGATCCTGAAACTTATATCAAATTGATCAAGCTGTTTTGCTCAAAGCCCCTTGCTAAAGAGTGGATCGAATCGTTCCCTATAGATGAACGCTGGAATCAAACCCTCCTATTTTTTACGACCTACACCTTAAGCGACCATCCTCTTTTGGAGATCATATGCTCCCTCCCCGGTCTTCAT
>CAZOAX010000163.1:0-5623 GCA_964577735.1 uncultured bacterium | reverse complement strand
AAAATTTATTGCAGATCCTAGCTCTACTATTTTGATTTGCACTCATGCTACTCTACGTTTTGCAGCAGAATCTATGCCAAATGAATCCTTCAACAGCAATTTGTTAGCAATCGACGAATTTCATCACGTCTCCGCTGATGCTGAAAATAAACTTGGAGAGATCTTGCGTTCCATCATGCGCAACACCAACGCTCACGTTATTGCCATGACAGGGTCATACTTCAGAGGTGATAGCGTACCCGTCCTGCTTCCAGAGGATGAGGCTAAATTTACTAAAGTCACTTATAACTACTATGAGCAGCTTAACGGTTACAAACATCTAAAGACTCTTGGCATTGGTTATCACTTCTATCAAGGGCGGTATTTGAATGCTATTTCAGAGGTTTTAGATACCGACAAAAAGACAATTTTACACATTCCAAATGTCAATGCAGGGGAATCAACTAAGGAAAAACACACTGAAGTTGATAGAATCTTGGATATTGTTGGTGATGTCACTCATCAAGATCCTGAAACTGGAGTTCTCCTTGTCAAGCGGCATAAAGATGGAAAAATTCTCAAAGTAGCCGATTTAGTAAATGACACACCTAAAGAGAGAGATAAGATTGTCACCTATTTGCGAAACATGAAAAATGTTGACGATATGGATTTAATCATTGCTCTCGGTATGGCCAAAGAGGGATTCGATTGGCCTTATTGTGAACATGCCTTGACTGTCGGTTATCGCGGATCTTTAACAGAAATAATCCAGATTATCGGAAGAGCAACAAGGGACAGCAGCAACAAGACACACTCGCAATTTACAAATTTGATTGCACAACCTGATGCGGCTGATGATGAAGTTAAGCTCTCGGTAAATAATATGCTTAAGGCAATTTCTGCGTCGTTACTTATGGAGCAAGTTTTAGCACCGAACTTCAAGTTTAAAACCAAAAAGTTTGATGATGATGATGAGAATGAGGCTGGAACGATTAAGATTCGAGGATTTAAAGAGCCCTCTTCCCAACGAGTGAAAGAAATTATCGAAACAGATTTAAACGATCTAAAGGCGACTGTCCTCCAAGATTCTAAACTGCTGCAAGCACTACCTGGGGAGTTCATTGACCCAGAAGTCATTAATAAAGTATTGATACCTAAAGTTATTCAGACGAAGTTTCCTGATTTAGACGATCAACAGGTTGAAGAACTTCGGCAATATGTCGTTGTCGATTCTGTGATTAAAAATGGGGAAATTAAGGAAGTTGGCAATCAACGATTTGTCAGAATGACAGCAAAGTTTGTCAATATCAACGACTTACACATTGACTTGATCGACCAAGTGAATCCATTTCAAAAAGCTTTTGAAGTGCTCTCCAAGTCTGTCACAGCAAAGCTGCTGAAAGTTATTCAAGAGACTATTGATGCAGGTAGAATAAAAATGACTGACGAAGAGGCCGTTATACTTTATCGAGATAAAATTGGCCCATTTATGGAAAAACATAAACGTGAGCCAGAAATGTCTTCTAGTGATCCATTGGAAAGACGCATGGCTGAAGCTATTGTCTATTTGAAAAATAAAAGACGGCAGCATCAAAATGGGACTGGTGGATGATTAACTTTAAGAAAGAGTTGGCAAAGATTTTAGACGATGATCCTTTAGGTCTCTTGGTGACTAAACCGTCCAACTCTAGCTCTGTCACTACAGATGATCGCTTAGTTGCATCTTTTATTGAGATTAATGATTTTTTCGCAAAACATGGTAAGGAGCCTAACGAAAGTACAGATATTGGCGAACGAAAACTCTTTAGCAGATTACAGGGCATCCGTAGCAACCCAGAAAAGATAAAAATGTTAAAAGAACATGACAAATCTAATTTACTTAAAGTGCCTGCTATCAGCGAAACTCCCAAGCTTGAAACCGTCGATGATATTTTTAAGCATGACACGTTAGGTCTATTGGAAGGCTCTGATCCCGCAGATATTTTTAAACTAAGAAATGTAAAATCTCCACCAACTAGAACGGAAAAAACGGCCAGTCGCAAACCATGTAAAAACTTCGCGCAATTTGAGCCGATATTTATCCAAGCTCATGCAGACCTTGCGCAAAAGAAAAAACGACTTATCCCTTTTGAAAGTGAACTCCAAGTTAAAAAAGGTGAAATCTTTGTCCTCCAGGGGTTGCTCGTCTATATCGCTAAAGCAGGTGAACGGGAACGGAAGAACTTTGGCAATTTTAATGCCCGTTTGCATTGTGTATTCGAAAACGGCACCGAATCCCATATGTTATTACGCTCATTAGCGGCAGCTTTTTGGAAAGATGGCAAAGGTCGTCAGTTAGTCGAAGCCACCGACAGAGAAATTTTTAACGACTCTCAACAAGTCACAAATGATGATAAAACGACTGGCTATATTTACGTCCTTAAATCAATGAGCACTGATCCCAAGGTGCGAGAAATTCCAGATCTATACAAGATTGGGTATTCTCGACTTTCGGTTGAAGAACGGATTGCAAAGGCGGATCAGGAAGCCACATATCTGATGTCAGAAGTAAGGCTGGTCACTCAATTCCAAGTATTCAACGTTGATCCGCAAAAATTTGAAAATCTAATTCATCGTTTCTTTGGCAATGCTTGTTTAAGTGTGGATATATTCGATGGCAGTAGAAATCGCTATTCACCGCGAGAGTGGTTCGTCGTACCGCTGCATATAATTGAGACCGCTATCAAACTCATTGTGAATGGTGAAATTGTAAATTACAGGTACGATGCTGACGAGCAGAGTATTGAGGTGAGGGATAAATGAGCAACGTTAGAATTAACTTCCTAATCCCCAAGTACCAGGAAGCGGACAGTCAAAGATAAATCCAATCAAATAGTTTTTAATAAGCGAATTAAGTTCGATAATTTCTGCTGTCGGGTAATTCTTCATCTTATCATAAAACTTAGATTCTAAACTCGATTCGAGTGTATATGTTCCTCCTTTCTTAATCAAAGCAAACAATACCACATCTTTGGGTAAGTCGTATTCTTTGATGGTCTTATTTGGATCCAAGAGATCATTCTTAGAAAGCGATACAGCTATCGGTATCGCTTCATTTTCGTAAACTTGCTCGCGCCAATTTCTAAGCATGATGGGATGAATATTGTCAACTTTTAATTCCATGTACATCAATTTACCTTGTGTTTTAAAATTCACGAAAAAATCTGAATTTTTTAGATAGTCTTTTATAAAATTTTCGCCGCATGTATTACTACTCTCACAAGAATATTCTTTTTTGAATTCTTGTATCAATGCGACTTGTTTGACTGGATCTTGTTTCTCCTCATCTTGCACCTCTGAAACTTGTTTCTGAGTTCCAACCTTACAAACGGCACCAGAATAGCACATTTTTACGATGTAATGTTCACCATTAAAATGACACTCTGATACCTTCCACGTCTTTCTCGTTTCCATATGAATGAAATCATCTGAATAAGCAGATTCAATCCCTAAAATGGTGATACTAAGGGTTATTAGGAATAATCGTAATTTCATATTTATCCCTTTGCCGACAATGGGGGTTAGTTACTACGCGTTCTTTCAAACATATTTGATTGGAATCTAAGTGAATCAACTTTCCGCACACAACAAATCCTTGTCGGGTGGTTGTTCTATCAAATTCATCTGATGGTTTTGCTAGACAGGCTGTATCCAGATTCCGCAAATCATCATTTAAGATTCTTTGCGCATCTGACCTGCCGATCATATAGAATAGATTGAAAGGAAAGAGCACAATAATTAGCCCAAGAATAGGCTTATAAAACTTCTGTTGCAGACTTTTAGACAAAATTTCTCTGACTAAAATTATTAGGGAAAGACCAACACCTAAAAAAATAAAAAGTGCAGATAACCACGATTGCACACCAAAACCTAAAATAAATGAGCAAGCTATAATTAATACATACATAAATAACATCGCTCCCCCCAATTTATAGTCGAAACTATTTAGCAAGCCGATTCTTGGGAGGCCTTTTAAAAAACTCAAAAGCTTTGGTTTAAAATATTTTACTACATATATGCACCCCAAAAAAATTGGAAAAATATATAGAATACTCGATGGTTTCTTGAGGAAACTCGTCTTTTCATTAAGAATAGATACTGTGACAATCTGTTCAAACACGAAAATCAAGTTGTCAATGTGAGCATATGAAACAACGATCCCAAGTGTCTTAAAGTATGCACGACAATACTGCCATGCGCACAAACCGATAACCAAGGAAACGCCAGAACCTATCAGAAGAAGGTGCTTAGTCGGATTTTCAAAAACATCATCGTAGATGGTCTTGATTATAGAAAACATATTTTTTCTTGGTTCTGAATTTTGCTCGGAGATCATTTGCTCGCTCGTTTTGTTTGAAGAAGTCTAATCAGTAGCACCAATATTTGCCAAGTTTTTTCACTAATGATTGACTTATTACACGCCCCCTACAACGATTTATTAGGAAAAATTTGCCCAAACACCACGAATGACAAATTGGCACCAGAAAACCACTGCATAAATAGGATATTATTTTTAGCCTCTTTTATTTGAATTAGGCCTGCAAGCTTAATTTTTTGCCGCAATGTCCGATGATTTGCTGTCGCTAAATTTATTGTCATCTCCTGGAAGTTCGTTTGTGAGCCGATATTTAACCAAATCCCGCTTCAAAGTCGGCGCAGAATGCCCAACTAAGCTCTATTATCTCGATAGGTCAGAGTACAGCAACAACAACGCTGACAACTCATTTCTTCGCGCACTGGCAGAAGGCGGCTTCCAAGTTGGTGAACTCGCGAAGATCTATCAATCGGGTGGTGTTGAAGTTGTCGAGCACTCCAATGAGCTGGCAATTGCAAAGACCGCTGAATTATTAAAGCAAGACAAGATCACAATTTTTGAACCTGCGATCTGCGTGGGGAACTATTTGGTCAAGGTTGATGTCCTAAAGAAAGATGGTAACAATATCGAACTTATCGAAGTCAAAGCCAAGAGTTTTGATCCAAACGACGAAACTTCATTTTTTACTAAGCGCGGTAAGCGTTCGATTAGATCAGAGTGGGAATCTTACTTGTTAGATGTTGCATTTCAGACTTTTGTGCTTCGCAAAGCCTACCCACAGTTCAGCGTCAAACCATTCCTAATGCTTGCAGATAAGAGTAAGGTCGCAACAGTTGATGGTTTGAACCAGCGGTTCTTTATCACTCGCGGAGAAAATAATCGCAGTAGTGTTACTGTTAAGGCAGGAACAGATCTTAGTGCTGTTGGCAAGTCGATACTGTGCAAAGTAAACGTGCTTGAACCAGTCACATTTATCTTGGAAGAGGCAAAATACTCAGAAGGATCTTTTGAAGACTATGCCAAATCGCTGTCAGAGTTGGTCACTAAAGGCAGGAGATCAACTCCGGCAGTAACATCAAACTGTAAAAAATGTGAGTTCCGCGTTGATCTAGCTAAATTCCCGAATGGCATGAAATCGGGTTTTGTCGAATGTTTTAGCGAAGCGATAGGCATGAAAGATTCGGATCTTGATCGACCACTTGTTTTTGATATCTGGAACTTCCGCAAAGCACAGTCTCTGCTCGAAGCTGGTTGTCAGGCCACCAGCCGAGGTGAAGTTGCGTCCCGGCG
>CAZOAX010000162.1:0-5635 GCA_964577735.1 uncultured bacterium | reverse complement strand
AGTTGTACAAGTTTGAAGTGAAGACCTTCAACTCTTCCCAATTTAACAACAAGATTTTTTCATTCCCGAAAACCTCGACGCAAGATTTTTCCCCATTCACATTTCTCCATGCATCCATCCATAACACAGCCCAGCGGAGAGATTCTCCATCTTTAATTTCAGCAAAAATTTTGTGAAAGCCTACGTCCTCTTTTCCATCACCATGATAATTAAACTGTATTCCTTTCGTTAACATTCACGCATCATCCGTATATTCATTTCGATAATCCGATTTCAAGAATGTGACATCTTTAAATTTGGAAGCCAATCGCGTAATAAATGCCTCATCCTTAGAAAACACTTCCCAAAACATTCCATCAATATTATAAATCGAAATGTCACACGATTCAAACATTTCCCGATCGGTTTCATAAAACCTTAAATCTTTTTCATCCTTACATCCTATGACACAACCTTCCTCAAAGTTGTACAAGTTTGAAGTGAAGACCTTCAACTCTTCCCAATTTAACAACAAGATCTTCTCATACCCAAAAACCCGTACAGAAGATTTTTTTCCATTCACATTTCTCCAAGCGTCCATCCCTAAAACTGCCCAGTGGAGAGATTCTCCATCTTTAATTTCAGCAAAAATTTTATGAAAGCCTACGTCCTCTTCATCACCATGATAATTATATTGTATTCCCTTCGTTAACATTTACCCACCTATGTCCCAAACTTCATAAATAATAAACGGCATATAATCTTCCACATCTTTCCCCAAAGCAGCCATTTCGCCATGGACTTTGACATAACCCTCTGCAGTCACCCTATCTTTGAAAAGAAGGTTTTCATTTAACTGTGACTTAAACCTGAATAACTCTTCAACACGCCCGAAAATGATTTCGTGATAGATAGATGAGAACATGTCGTAAGTTTCGTCTGCACATCCGCCCACATCGTAACCCAATTTTTTACCTTTGGTTTTAACGTAAATAGGAACCGAAGTGTAACTAGTAAGAAATAACAAAAAACATGATCCTAAGTCTTTAAGCTTCACTAGCCCTTGAACAACACTAGGAAGCTTGTGTTCATTTTTTAGCAAAGAAACTTCTACTAGATCTCCCTCAAAACCCTTATATTGACTTAACATCGGACGTAAAGCTTGTTTCTGTTCTTGGGTTTTACCCTCCCACATCATCCACTGACTCGCATCCGATAAATCGCGCTCAATTAAAACAACTTTATTCATGAAAATTTCCAAATCTCATAAATGTTCATTATAGTCCGATTCCACGAACAATACATCTTTGAATTTGGATGCCAAGTGCTCAATAAATGCCTCATTCTTAGAAAAGACTTCCCAAAACATTCCATCAATGTTATTGATAGAAATGTCACACGATTCAAACATTTCCCGATCCGTTTCATAATTCCGCAAATCTTTTTCGTCTTTACATCCTATGACATAAGCTTCCAGCAAATAATACAGGTTTGATGTGAAGACCTTTAATTCCTCCCAATTCAAAAACAAGATTTTTTCTTTCCCATAAACTCGTACACAAGATTTCTCTCCATCTAAGTTCCGATAAGCATCCATAAATGTCACTGCCCAATGTAGGGACTCTCCATTTTCAATCTCTCCAAGAATTTTGGGAAAACCAATATCTTCAATTCCCTCTCCAGAAAACTTAAATTGTATTCCTTTCGTTTTCATTCACGCATCATCCGTATATTCATTTGGCACTTCATAAATAATGTCTTTTAATGAGACACCAACATACCCTTTAATTTTATCTAAAATTCTTATCCCTTTAATCATCTTTGAGATATTCATTTTTAAAGTCAGAATTGATAAATTTAACTTCTTTAAATTTGGAAGCCAATCTATCAATAAATGACTCATCCTTTGAAAACACTTCCCAAAAGCTACTATCAAACATCCAGATAACGAAATCACATGTTTCATACATCATTTGGTCATTCTCATACCTCTTAAGATCTGTTTTATCTTTGCTACCAATAAGGATCATATCTATAATTTGCCGGTATTGTGCAGCAAGCACATTTAAATCATTCCAACTAATAGCTAATCCTTCATCAGAATCGTTAATTTCATCTTCAAAATCTGGAACTGATTTACCTACTAGGTTTCCCATCCCATGCAATTCTAGTATCGACCAATGATACAAGCTAGGATTTGGAACCTCTTTAAGAATATCTGGCAGATTAACACTTAAAACTATTTCGCCATCCGATATTCGAACACCTTTAATTTTCATATTCATTTCGAAAGTCCGAATTGATAAATTCCACATCTTTAAATTTTGAGGCAAGCTTCGCAATAAAAGACTCGTCTTTAGAAAATACTTCCCAGAAACTGCTATCAAAAAATGTAATTGTAAAATCACAACTTTCGTACATTTCCTGATCTGCATTATAATGCTTTAGATCAGTTGCATCACTACATCCTATGACCTCAAGATCCTCAATATTATGTTCAATCTCAACAAGCTCATTTAGATCATTCCAATCCATTATTAAACCGCTCGGCGTAAATTCAAGTTCATCCTCTAAATCAAGTAATCTCTTACTTCTTAAAAGGCCGATTCCCGATATATATATAACCGACCATTTGAAAGCATTTCCATTGGGAACTTCTTCAAGAATATCTTTTAATGAGACACCAACATACCCATTTATTTTATCTAAAATTCTTATTCCTTTAATCAATTTCGTTATACTCATCTTGAAAATCAGATTCTAAAAATTTCACAACTTGAAATTTGGAAGCAAGCCTTTGAATCCATGATTCATCAAGAGCAAAGATTTCCCAACAGCTACTATCAAACATCACAATCGTAAAATCACAATTTTCATACATCTCCTGATCTCTGCAATATCGCTTAAGTGCAATTTCATCCTTACAACCTATAAGAATTAGGTCATATGCTTGATAAATTTCAGTTGATATCTGCTTAAGTTTATCCCATCTAATAAATAATCCTCGTTCGGTAGAATCGACTTCTTCTTCAGTGATAGGTAGTTTCTTCCCATTTTTCGTAATCGCTTATGCCATCAAAATATAATATCGACCAATAAAAACTGATTCCCATTCGTAATTTCAGCAAGAATATCGGGAAGACTAATTCGAACAACCCGATTAACTTTATCTAATATTCTTACACCTTTTGTTAGCATAGATTTCACCTTACAATCTCCAAATTTCATAAACAGTCATTGACATATGATCCTCAACACCTTTTCCTTGAGCTTCTAATTCATTATGCTTTAATACATAGTCTTGAGCAGTTTTCTCATCTGGAAAAAGAAAATTTTCATTCAATACATCCTTGAAATCCACTAGTTCTGGAAAAAAGCCAAAAACTACTTCATTAATTATAGAGGAGAAAATGCACTCTTCCATACATATGCCAACATCATAACCCACCTTCAAAGCATTTACTGGTAAATCTGAAACTTGCACCTCGGAACTTTCAGCAACATACAATATTTTAGAACCATCTTGCTTGGAGGCATCCTGAAATAGCTCATAAACTACCTTCAAATCGACATCGTTGTTTTCAACATCGTATATGTCTTTTAACACCCCTTCAAACCCTTGGTATTTACTCATGACTTCCTTGACAGTAAGGCTTGGAATCATATTTCTCTTTTCAACATTAGTCCAAAAAAAACTATCCTTACTATATGGATAAATTAAAACAATCTTATTCATCAAATTCTCCTTATTCATTTACTACAGGCACGTAGCCCGGCCCGATGTGAATATGATTTCCTTCACCCCAATGTGGATCACCTCTATGATCTTTTGTTTCAGGAAATTTATACTCATTCCCCCATTCAATCAAAGTGTCAGCATCAGCATTTGAAATGCGCTTCCCTCGGGCTTTTATGCCTTTAACTAAACCACTTAAAGCTTCTTGATCAGGTGTATGCCTTTTATCTTTATCTTTATCTTTATCTTTATCATTTTTATTAATAGCTTCGGAAGCCTTGTATCCTCCATACATCACAGCCCCTGTAACAGCAGCATAAGCGATTGGAGTAATTACAGCTGAGAGAGTAGGAAATGCCCAAGTTGCTCCCCAGACAAAAAGAGGAACTGCGGCCATAATAACTCTACCATTAGGATCCTTATATTTAAAAGGATTACTATATACATATTGATAGAGGTTAGAACTATCTATGAAACCCTCAGGGTCTTGGGAGAGCCACTTTGCAAGAGCTGGAGAATAGAGACGACTGCCAAAATTTAAAAGTTGAAGATCTGAATCCAAGCGTTTTGAAGAAAAACGCCATGGATTAAAAGCAGATTCTGCAACTTGGAGGGATTCTCCAAATGCTGTGTACTCATATTGATGTGTAAGCGATTTTAAATGGATGTCAATAAGCTGACGCACATTTCCTTGCACATCCAAGATGGGCGCATAGACATCGTCACCAAGCTCGATTGCTACAGGAAGCATATTTGCACCGAGCACTTTGAGATTCTTCGGCTTTAAATTAGAGTCTAAAGCACCGATTTCATGCTCTCCGTGATGGAGATAGTATTCTTTATCATTGCCTGATGTTTTGCTTAGGCACCTGCCAAGCGGATCGTAGGTGAATATGATGCTTTTATCGGAAGAATGAGCTTCGATGACGCGATTCAGGTTGTCGTATACAAGCATAAAGTCCCCTGTAGCGGTTTGATTGCCATTCAGATCATATGAAGCTGAGATTGTTTGGTTCAAATCGTTGACAGGGATTGTTTCTTGGTTCTTTGTTCTCCGGTTGTAAAGCGAATCATAGGCATACTGATTATCTTTTTCAGTGATTAATTGAGAAAGATCATCATATGCATATTGATTGGATGCACATTGGATAAGATTCCCAACAGCATCATAAGAGCATTCTTGATTAAAGTATGGACTTGTAATGGAACTTTTTTGCCCGTTTAGGTTGGTCGTGTGACCCATAGACCCGAGCTCCCCTATCAACGTTTCTGAGGCTAGGTTGCCGTTTAGGTCGTAGGCATCATAGTGATGGGTGTAGGTTTGCCCATTTTCTTTCACCCGTTTGACTTGGCGAAGGTATAAGGGATCGTACTCATAATGCACTTCACCATTTCCGGAAATTTTGAGGGAAGTGAGCCGATTGAATGCATCATAAGATTTCTTAAGAGTGTACTGAGGTAGTTTCTCTTCCAGTACATTCCCGAAGGGGTCTACTTTGCGCTCAATGGTCGTGTTTTCATCTTTTGCCCATGTCAGGTCGCCTAAAAGATTGTATTCAAAGGTATGGTCAATTTTTCCGTCGGATGATTTTAATGAGGTGAGATAGCCGAGTGGATTGTAGGCATAACTTAAGGTAATTCCACTTGGAAGCGATTTTGTTTTGAGCTTGCCAGATGGGTAATAAGTATACGATGTGGTATTCGCATCTTTGCTGCCATACCCTTTTATGAGATCCTCCACTTGGTTGACCGCTGTGTAGGTCCGTTTGATCACTTGCGTATTTTGATATTGCCCATCGATGTAAACGTGATCTTTTTGGTGGGTCACATTTCCGTGCGGATCATAGACGGTTTCACTTAACGAGATCGTTCCTTTTGAATTTAAGACCTCTTTTTTAATTACTCGATTGAAGGGATCTT
>CAZOAX010000161.1:0-5653 GCA_964577735.1 uncultured bacterium | reverse complement strand
TTGCCCCAAAAGCATAAACGTAAGTTTTTAGCATCTATAGGCATTGATTTAATGGGAGGGGATCAATCTCCTAATCTATTATTCGATGCTGTTATTCAGGCTGCTACTTACTTAGGGCCTGAATACTCTCTCCACGTATTTTTAGATCAAAAAACAGTAGATCTCCTGCCTGATACTTTCTCTAATATATTCCTTCACATTACAGATGAAGTGATCGAGATGGGCGATGAGCCTTTATCTGCCATCCGTCATAAGAAAAACTCATCCATTGTGCTTGGTTTACGCCAATTAAAGAAAAAAAGCCTTGATGCTTTTGTTTCCCTTGGAAATACAGGCGCTTTAATCGCAGGTGCCGCCCTCATTTTGCCCAAACTTCCCGGAATCAAGCGTCCTGCGCTGTTAGCTACGTTGCCGGCCGCCATTGGCCGTATATCGATTTTAGATGTAGGTGGAAGCGTGACTACTAAAGCTGAGCATTTGACTCAATTTGCACGCATGGGGGCCTGTTTTGAACGGGTGCATTTTGGTATTTCAAATCCCAATGTCGGCCTTCTTAATGTGGGTGCTGAATCGAAAAAAGGCACTTCAGAACATCGCCTGGCCTATCAAATGTTAAGTGAGATGAAGGATCTGAACTTTATCGGTAACCTGGAAGGTTTTGAGGTTTTTCAAGGTAAGGCCCACGTCGTCGTCACAGATGGCTTTACCGGCAATATCCTCCTCAAATCCGCCGAAGGGATTGCTTCCTACATGATCGATTTCCTGAAAAAATCTAAGGCAGAAGAGGCTAAAGCTTTCGAAACTCGGTTTTCCACTGACGAACACCCCGGTGCCATCCTTCTTGGGGTAGAAGGTGTCGTTGTTAAGTGCCACGGCGCCTCCTCATCAACCGCCCTCTTCAATGGAATCAAAGCTGCTGCCGGGTACATCAAGCAAGGTCTGATCCCCAAGCTAAAAGCCGAATTGAAGAAACACTCTTAACTTAAAACACCCTCTTTAATCAGTGCATAGGCAATAACACCTCCAAAAACAGGAATTATTCCCAAGGCAAAAGCCCCAGCACAGATCAGCGAGATTTTGGCCATATCTTTCAAATGATTCGATGTGATTTGATTTCCCATGCAGGCAAATACTCCTGATGCAACACCCTGCACAAGCGCAGTAAGTAAAGAGATTGCTGTGCCGGGAATTCCTAGAATCTGACCTGCGCCACAGCTGTACAAAGCTCCGCACCCGTAGCCCACTACGTCTATAGCTGTTCCTATTCCGTTTTCAATTGACATTGTATTTTTCCCTTTTAATTTGATTATGAATTTTGTCTGGATGCCGCTACTTGTTTGCCTACTTCGCTGTAAGTGTTGAGAACAGTTTTTGTGGCAGCTACAAGAAACTTTAACTGGTACTTGGAGAAACAAATGCCTTTGCCATTCCATTGGTCTGTTTGCATCTGAGCAAATTCAGAGGGATAAACGAATTGAAGCTTATCCCGAATGGATGTCGCAAGTGAATGAACTTCGTTTTTATCAAATTTCATATAGCTAATATTGTAAGTTTGGCAAAAACGTTTAAAATCTGCATTGATCTCTGCGGATGTGCTGTAATAATAGTAAGGGGCATCCAAGTCTAGCAAGGTTTGGAAGAAAACTGAAGAATAAAAGAGAAATGTATTCTCAAAAATTGTAAGAGGGATATTTTCCTTTGTGAGGGGGGATGGGGTTGTTTTGAGTGTGAATGAAGGTATTGCCATGATGTTCTCTTAGTTTAGAGTGTTTTCTAAAAATTTTATGTCTTCTTCTATAGGGCTTGAAGGGTCAAGGTTGATAGGGGTCTTGAAAGTGGCATGGATGGTGGAGAAGGGTTTTGGGATCTGCATTTTGTCCCAGGATTTAAGCTCCCAGTATTTGCTTGCTGTCCATGTGAAGGGGATGATCGAGGCGTTTGTTTCTTTAGCGGCAATGGCGATGCCGGGCTTGATCTTGTGGCGAGGGCCTCTTGGGCCATCGGGTGTAATAATGGCGACGTCACGTTTCAGTTTAAGACGAGAAATAAGGGTTTTTAAAGCAGCTTCGCGGGAATCATGGGGAACGCGGATGGTGCTGCCAATTTTGTAGCTTGTCGTGTATTCTGCTGCGATATCGCCATCTTTGCTATTGCTGATGAAGGCGCAGTAGGAAAGTTTTGGGGCAGCAGACAGAATGCTTGTGCCAATGAGGGGGAGATGGTTATGCCAGAGCATGATAATGGAGCTGCCTTTTTTAGCGCTGCTTTTCAGGTTTTCACCACCGGTCACGGTGTATTTGCATGTTTTAAGCAAGAGCCACAAGAATGCTCGGATCGGATAAATAAGGATACGCGCTGTCAAAGTGCTTTTTCTTTGTCTTTCGATCATAACGAGAGTATTTCCTTTGCAGCTTCATAGCTTGCATTTTTCTTTGTGAGAAGAGTTCGTAATTGCTCGGCTTTCTGCTCGATTGGAACAAGGTTATTTAATGCTGTAGCCAGTTCCTTTGGATCGATGTGTACTTGGTAGAACTCCGGAAAAAGCCTTTCATTGAGCAGGATATTGGGAAGGGCGTAATGGGGTAATGAGATGCGGAATACGTATTTTGCGAGGAAGTAATTAAGTTTGGTCAACTGATAAAGAACAACTGTTGGGCACCCACGGAGAGCAAGCTCGAGGGTGACTGTTCCTGACTTGGCCAGGCAGACCCCTCCAGTTGGCAGGTCCTGAGTAAAAGAAGCGTCTTTCAAGTATCTCTGAATGAGATCTTTGTATTGAGGATCGCTTAAGGATACTTTTAAATCCCAGTCCGGATGGGTTTTGCGAAATAGATGTGCAGCTTCGATCTGGAGGGGAAGATTGCGCTCGATTTCTTTTGCACGACTTCCGGGGAAGATGGTCAGAGTCTTTTGGGTATTAGCTGTCAGGGGAGGTAGCTCCTCCATGAGAGGATTGCCCACATAGACTGTCTTTAGATTCTCAAAATACTGTGCTTCAAATGGAAATATGGTGAGTAACAGATCGAGATTTTTTGCCATCGTTTGGGTACGGCCTTTCCCCCATGCCCATACAGTGGGCGCGATATATTGGACGAGTTTGCCTTGATAGCCCTTTTTGCGGAGGTATTTGGCAAGGCGAATGTTGAATCCAGGATAATCGATGAAAATGACGCACTTGGGATTGTCTTTAAGGATGCCTTTAGCGAGGGAATAAAAAAGAGGGATGATGCGCGGTAACGCTAAAAAAACATCTGTGAAGCCCATCACCTGCAAGCTATCAAACGGGATAACAGGTTTTAAGCCTGCGGACTGCATGCTGCTTCCGCCGACACCTTTAAATTCAATGTCAGGAGAAAGTTCTTTGAGTGCTTGCATGAGCTTGCCACCGTGCATGTCACCACTTTTTTCACCGGCAATCAAATAGTAACTAGACGGCATGGGACCTTCTCATCAGAATGAGGTTGCGGCAGTAAGGGATCATGCCAAATAAGGGGCCGACAAGGTTGATGTAGTCCTGGATCGCTGTAAAATAAACAATGGAGAGGCTTGCTCCGATGAGACTTAGCCACCAAAAAGGGCGTTCTAGGGAACTTGTATGGGCTTGCTCTGCCTGGATCCATTGCACCCAAAATCGGGATGCAAACAAAGTGACACCTAAAAAACCGATCACATTCCAGATAAACGAAGGGGCTACAAGCGATGTTTGGAGGTTATGAATGGGGGTTCTTAACCAGGCCTGACTTGAAAACATATAAAAGAGGCCTGTAATTGCAAGGGAAACTGCTCCAAACTGCAATAAAACGGTAGAAAAGCGCCATTGCTGAGGTTGTTCTTCCATCAAATTGAGGTTCCGTGCCGCAATAACCCCGTTGATTCCTTGGACTAGGCAAATGAAATATTGTCCCTGAATGAGGGAGTGGACAAGCAGGCTGAAATTGCCGATCAGGCTGATCCACCAAAAAGTTGCTGAAACAGTTGATTTATGGGCTTTTTCACTTTGCATCCACTGGACTAAGAATCTTAAAGTAAATGCAACTGTTGAAATAAGTCCAAGCGGATAGAGGGCAATCCGCCACTCTTCTGAAATGATCATTCCTTGTCTACTTTATATTTGAGCCTGCGCGAGCACATCCAGCGGACGGCAAACATGTCTGCAACGGTGTTAAAGGAACGATTAAAAAAGTTGTATTTAGTCTGACCCATCATCCGTTCCCTGTGGTTAACAGGAACTTCTGTGATTTTAAAGCCTTCGATCTTGAATAATGCCGGCAGAAAACGGTGCATCCCATTGAAGAGTTTGATCTGTTCAAGGCAACTCTTGCGATAAAGTTTTAAAGAGCATCCGGTGTCATGGACTCCATCATTGCAGAAGCGGCTGCGGATAAAATTGGCAATTTTGGAGGTAATTTTTTTAGAGATCGGATCTTTTCTATCGGCACGCCACCCCACCACGAGGTCATTCTCTCCGGAAAGAGCGATCAGTTTAGGAATGTCAAGCGGGTCATTTTGCCGATCGCCATCAAGCGTGATAATGAATTTCCCACGAGCAGATTTAAAGCCTGCGTCAAAAGCACTTGTTTGCCCATAGTTGCGATCGAATACAAGCACGCGAAGATAGGGTTTCAGAGGCTTCAATTCCTCAAGTTTATGCAAAGTCTTATCTGTCGAACCATCGTCAACGCAGATGAGTTCCCATGGACGGTCCAAGCTCTCCATGATCGGCTCAAGCTCTGCGATCAAATCGACAATATTGTCTTCCTCATTTTTTAATGGGATCACGACCGAGTATTCCATGCATTCTTCTCCTGAAAAGAACTTAATCATGCCACATTTCTCCTAAATTTTCCATAACATTCCCGTTTCAAAAAACGTTCCCGTTCCCGTACGCGTTCCCTTACCCGACTTTTTAAATTAGAATTAAGGGGTGAGAAGTTAATCGGGTACGTTAGTTAAGGTTGAAGTGGGTTTTTAGCCATTTTGCGCCGTCTTCAAAGGTGGCGGGGGCGGTGCCGTGTCCCATGTGGCCGATGGAAGGGGAAATGATCAACTCTGCTTCAGGTGAGCGGACGCCATTTTCGAAGGCTTTTTCTGCGACTTGTCGGATAAACTGGAAGCAAAGGTCGGTTGAGACGCGGTGATCGCGGTTGCCGATGTAGAAGCGTAGGGTTTTATTTGTAAAATCGTAATTTGTCAGATCGTAGCGCGCCGCTTTTGGGATGAGAAAGCTTATGTTTGTGATGGGGGCAAAGGCGATGATGGTTTTGATTCGGGGGTCGCGAAGGGCGAGGAGGGCGCCAAAATAGCCGCCGCGGGAAAGGCCGGCAACAGCGATTTTTTCAGGGTCGATCCAATTATTTTCTATCAAGTATTGGATGTTGTCCAGGCAGTCTTTAAAAAAAGGTTCAAATAGATCTTCTTCTCTTTCAAACGCATCTGCTACATAGTGGATCGCATTTTCCTTTTTTAGACCGGGGCCATGGCCTGGAAGGGTGAATGAAAAGCAGCGGATGGGGGCGTTTTCAAGGTGCGAGACAAATTGATTGAAAGGGTCAAGGGTGAGGGATTCTTCACCTGAAATGGCAAAATAAAAAACAGTAGGGAGCGCCCCGGCTGACTTGGGCGGGCCCAAGTGATATATTTCGGTAGCATTTCG
>CAZOAX010000160.1:0-5677 GCA_964577735.1 uncultured bacterium | reverse complement strand
AAAATAGTTCCATGTGGGGTTTTATGGTTTACAATATTGTTTTTGACATCGATCACACCCTTGCCTTCCATTCAGTCAGCAGTCCAGAGCAAGGGAATTTCATCCATGAAAAGGGTGCCATTCTTTCCAGCGAAACATTGAATACACATTATATTTATCCCGGTGCGTTAGAGCTAGTTAAATTGTTGTTCATCAGTGAGGAATTTAAGGTTTCATTTTTTAGCAAGGGGACTAAAGAGCGAAATCATGAGTTTGTTCGTCTTTTTTTGGATAAGGCGATTGATGAACCGGAATATGAATTGAAGAAATCTTATGTGAATATTTTGTCACGTAACGACATCACTCAAGAGAATTGCCATCGATGCAAAGAAAAATATTTTAAAAAGTATGGGTTATACGCCGGGGAATATCCCAAGGATATTACAAAGTCATTATCTGGCAATGAGTTACTTGAAAATGCGGCTTTAATTGATGACAGGTTAGATAATGCGACTATTGAACAAATTGCCAACTTTATTTTAATGCCTTTGACAACGGAAGCTGAATTTGACGCTTTAATAAGAAAAAAAGAATTATATAACAGTTCCGGTGAACGGCTTTTAAAATGCACAATGAGCTTTAATCCGGAAGCCGATGAAGGTGGTCTTGTGGAAGATGGTCGCAGGATCATGGTTTATAAAATAGGGGATACATTTGAAATTAAGTTTCTGGATGAATTAGATAAGGTACGTATTGAAAAAGTTAATAAAGACACTGATCTCTTTCGGAAATTAGATATTTGTTATGAGCTGAATAAGCATAGTGATTTGGATTTTGGTTCTTTAGAGGATCAAGGAGTAGTCGACTCCATTTGTGCTTTCGTCGAGATGTTTAAGGGAAGATATACAAAGATATGTCGAAGGGCCAATCGTATTTGCTATGTGACAGGATTATTATTTGCAGCCATTTCTCTTGCAAAAGAGAGAAGTATTTCACTTTCAGAAGCTCTTTTTGAGTATCAGTTCGATGTACGAGAAGATAAAAAGACTTATCAGTATGTCTTTGGGAATTTAGTGAAGGATGATCGATTTTATTGGCTCGGCCTTCAGAAGTTACGGGAAGTCAATAAAAATTTTGAGTTTGTGACGCCTCATAACTACTATAATCACTCTAAGTTGCCAATTACAGATGAAGTGCGTTTGTTTTTAAGTAAAGCAAAAGATAATGAATTTAGTTTGTAATTATTTGCATCTGTAGCATATTATATTTTATTAAAAAATAAATATGGTGTGTAAATGACTATAAATGTGGCTTTAGACATTGATCAGCTTTTGGCATTTCATCACGTTAATAGTTTAGCGCAAGGCAAGTTCTTTTTGAAAAAAGGAGTTGTTCTAACAGCTTATAAAACACATTATATTTATCCCGGAGTGATTGAGTTTGTGCGCCTGCTATGTTTGACTCCAAATATAAGAGTGACTTTTTACAGTGCAGCTACAGCTGCAAGAAATTTAATGTTAGTTCCTATTATTTTGGGTCTTGCACTGCCTGAGCCTGAATATACGTCACTTAAATCGCAAGTACGCGTGCTCTCTCGTGAAGATCTTGTTCACAATAAATTGAATAATTGGATTGATGAGTTCTATTATCCAGATCAAGATCATATCAGCACTAGCCAAAAAGATCTTTGCAAGGTCCTTTGGGAGGGAGATGACATAGAGAACGCTGTATTGATCGATGATCAGACTGACAATATAGCATTACACCAATCATTCAATTTCATAAAAGCGCCTGTAGATGAAGCGAATGAGTATGATTCACTGCTTCGGAAAACGCAATTTTATGATCCTCAAACAGGGACCCGTTATTTGAAATGCGTGATCAATATAACTGCGAATACTGAACTTGAAGAAGACCAAGTGATAGACGGAAGAAGAATTTTCATTTATAAAAATGCCGAAAATTTTGAAATCAAATTCATAGATTTAAAGGGTGATATACAATTTATAGAAGTGCCTCCAATTGATGAACTTCATGAGCAATTGGATTATTTTTACCAAAAGATAGCAGGTCTTAAAGAGGAGATAGCAATCATTGGAGATGATCAAGTAACAGAAAACATTTGTGAGCGCGTTTCTGCTAATAATGGGCGCTCACGCAAGATCTGCCGACGCGGCAATCGCATCTGCTATATTGCAGGGGTATTATTTTCTGCTATCCAGCTTGCACAAGCGAACAATGAACCTCTTAGAATACCGCTTGCATATTCTCAATTTAAAGTTCTTGAAGACAATGTGGAACCTAGATTTCATAAGTCAAAAAAAGATGATCGCTTCTATCTGGCAGGGCTTCAGAAATTAAGGGAAGTCAATCCGGATTATCAGCTTGTGACCCCTCATAGCTACCGTACCTTCACTCAAATGAGGATCTCAAATGATGATTATCAGCTGTTGTATGCGGCGATGCATAATGAATTTCCAAGTACTTGAGTTGCTCGGCTGACATCTTCATCAGAAGTGTCAAAGGAGGCTATCAAACGCAGTTCGTTCTTTTCCTGATTCCAGATGAGGCAGGCGATTTGCTCCTGAATAAGAGGAATTAAGTCAGATGGTGCTGTGAAAAAGATCTGATTTGTCTCAACAGGATAACTTAAAGTTAATTCAGGGATCGATTCAATTACTTCAGCAATTTTTTTAGCCTGATTATTGGCATGAGTGGCAAGTTGTTTCCATAGATCATCAGTAAAGAATGGAATGTATTGGGCCGCTAAAAAACGCATCTTGGACATAAGCTGGAGCGTTTGCTTATGTAAATGATCACTTCCCTGCACTAGGTCTTTGTTGAATATGACAAGTGCTTCTGTTCCCATTAATCCGTTTTTTGTACCGCCAAGAGAAAGAATGTCGACTTTGGAGGCGGAAATAATTTCAGCTAAAGATACATTTAAAGATACAGCTGCATTATAAAGGCGGCTTCCATCTATGTGTAACAGGAGGTGTTCATCCTGGCATAATTGAGAGAGCTCTTCAAGTTCTGCAAGCGTGTAGACTGTGCCAAGTTCTGTTGGTTGTGTAATGGACAGGATGCGAGGGGATGTAGTGTGTTTGCCGAAGGATCTTTCCTGCTTTAACTTTTTTAGTGCAGTCGAAGGAGTGATTTTTCCTTTTTGATGAGGGATGGTTAAGAGTTTACAACCAACGATGGATTCAGCAGCGCCACTTTCTTGCGTGTGGATGTGAGCGATATCTGTGCAGATAATCGATTCATGGCGTTTACATGCAATTTTTAATGCCAGGACATTTGCAGCTGTTCCGGATGGAATGAAAAGAACCTTGCAAGGGCTTCCGAGGGATTCTTGAATCAATGTTTCTGCAGTTTTCGTCCATTCATCTCCTCCATATGGAGCTGCATGACCTTCATTGGCATCTATGATCGCTTGAAGGACAAGCGGATGGGCTTTTGCCCAGTTATCACTTGCAAGACAAATTTTATTCATGGTGGTTCCTATTTCAGTTGGATGAAGGGGGTGGCTCCGCTTGTTACGGAGGGGAGTTTGCCATCCCATTTTTGTACGGCCTGCCAATTGATCAGTTCTGGTGTAACAGATTGAGACAGGATGGTATTTGCTTTGGCTTCAGATTCAGCAGCTAAGAGGACGCACTGGGCATTTCCAGAGGCTTTTGCGATTTGTTTTTTCGCTTCTGCTTCAGCTTCCCGTAATTCATTTTCTCTTTGCTGGGCACGTTGGATTGCTTCTATTTTTTGATTGAGAGCTGTGACAACGGTTTCAGGAAAATGAAATCTTCCAATGAGGTAAATACGGGTGATCTCAAAGCCTACTTCACGTAGTTCGCCGCGTACTTGATGCTGCACCTGTTCAAAGAACGTTTCCTTGCTTTCTCCATAGAGATCTTCGATTTTCATTTTGGAGGCTGATTTATTGATCGCATCGCGGATGTAGTTGCGGATAAAGGTATGGGTGATCTCATCCATGCCGCGTCTATATTTTGCAAAAATATTGGGTATGGAAGCTGGTCTGATATGAAAGGAGATACCAATGTCAGCTGAGATCGCAAGCCCTTCAGATGTTTGGAAGCTAAATGCCTCCCGACCTTCCCATGTGTGGTTTTGTTCAAAGATAGGAAATTGATAAACAGTTTTCCATGGAGCGATCCAATGAACGCCGACATGTAGTTCTTCAGTTTCTACTCCTTTAGCATTGCCAAAGAGATCGACGACTACGCCGACGTAGCCAGGATTGATCATTTTAAAAAAGAAGAGCCACATGATCATGGAACCAAGGAGAACAATAGTCCCAAGAAGGCCAAGTAAAGATTTATTATTAGAATTCATATTTATCCATTTAATTTAGAAGTAGTATACGCGAGGACGGTGTTTTGGTAAATTGTTTAAATCTGCTACCTTGTGGGAAAGTGGGAGGGGGAAATGAAATATTTGATTGTCGCTATTTTTTCTCTATATTCGTCTTTATTGGCGGGGCCTTTTGAAAAAAATGAAGAGCTCGTGGAAAAATTTAAAAAGAACCATGTGAGACTGGTCGTGTTATGCAACTTTCAGGGAACCAATAACGTTTTGGATATCGTGACCTCCAGCAGATCACCTCTCTATGAATTAACTGACTATGGTCTTGCTGTTTTAGACCGTACCATTCCACTTCTGGCGCGTGAAAATATCTCGCATATTTATTCCACGCCGGCTTTTAGGGCACAACAGGCAGCAAACCTGCTTGGCAAGGCATTTAAGATGGTCCCATCTCAAGTTTCTATTGATAGCAGGTTAGGTATGCAGCAATTTGGAGCCGCTGAGGGAGAAGATTTTGATCTTTATAAGGCGCGGTTTGATTCCTGGGCGGATATGCTGGAAAGTATGCCTGAAAAAGGAGAGCCGGGGAGTTCTGTCTTTAATCGTTTGCAGGAGTTCCTGACCAGTTTAGTTCCGATGCAGGATCAAACGATTTTGATCATTACGCACGCTTTCAATTACTGTCACATCTCTAAGTGCTTAACAGGCCACTTTGGATATCAACCTCCACTTGGCACCTATAAAGTTTATGATTTTAACTAGGTCTTAACGTTCCCGTACGCGTTCCCGTTCCCTTTCCCGATTTTTATTTCCGAGAACGCGTATGGGAAGGTGAAGGGGAACGATTTAGTTGGTGTGTTTTACTCGTTGAAGGGGACGAGCGATTGGTAAAGGCCGGCTTTGTCGATTTTGACGATCCAGGCTTCATAATCTTGTCTGCCATAGGATACCCAGATGTGTTTTTCATCATGAACATAGCCGCATGGGAAGATGACGCGGAGAGGTTTCCATGTTGGATAGGCGGTGCCGTTATAGAAGTCTTTATGGACAAGTGGGTAGGGGCTGATTTTTTTTATGGCAAAGGGTGGTTTTTTTTCGAAAATGTAGGCACCCATAAAATAATGGAACATCGATTTGCCATCTGATTGGACGGTTGCAAGGGGAATTGAGGAATGAAAGAAGGCCAGGTAGTGATTATCAACAAGTAGTGCAGGAGTGCCTCCACGTAATGTTCCCCAGGCCCATGTGTTAGAATCCTGATTGTTTTCAAGTGTGATGCAACGGTTTTCCCCGTGGATAGGAAGAAAGACTTTGTGAGGGGAAAGAGAATAGGAGAGGAGCATCTGTCCTTGATAATCAAAGGGAGCCCAATTTT
>CAZOAX010000159.1:4808-5679 GCA_964577735.1 uncultured bacterium | reverse complement strand
CGGAGGATTGGCACAGGCGGTCAAGGCTAATAGAAGTAAGAGAAATTTCATGCTTTTTCCAAAAGAGCCGGGACTTTGCAGTGGCTGAGGATTTCACGATGTCCCCATAGCAGGATTTCTTCCGTTTCTTCAAAACTGAGGCATGGATCGGTAATCGAAACTCCAAATTGGAGCGTTTCAAGAGGTCCTTTTAAAGGTTGGCTACCGCCTAAGAGGTAACTTTCAAGCATCATGCCATAGATGGGGGCTTCTGTTTCAAGCGTTTGCTTGATCACAGTCTCAAAAACAATTCGTTGGAGTTCATATTTTTTTCTGCAATTGTCATGCGAACAGTCGATAAGGACTCTTTCCGGTAGACCATAGCGATGAAGGAGTTGAAAAGCCTTTCTTGCTGAATTGAGATCGTAATTGGGCTTGGCTTGTCCGCCACGGAGGACAATATGGGTGTCGGGATTCCCTCTAGAGTGGATGACACGCAGATCGCCTTCCATGCTCATCCCTAAGTAGGCATGAGGGTAGGAGGCGGCTAAGCAGCCATGAGCAGCACTTTCGCTGTTGCCATCGGTTGAGTTTTTAAAAGCGATCGGCATGGATAAGTCTGAGGCCATTTGACGGTGAACTTGAGAAGCTGTTGTGCGGGCCCCAATGCATCCCCAGGAGATTAAATCTCCATTATAGAGTGCCGCCGGCGGGTCTAAAAATTCACAGCCGGCTGGCATATTTAAATCAGCTAAATATAAAAGAAGCTCACGGGAAAGTTCAAAGCCTGTTTCTATTTGATGTGAACCATCTAAATGGGGGTCGTGGATCAAACCTTTCCAGCCAAGAGCAGTCCTTGGTTTTTCAAAATAGGTTCGCATCACAATAAAAC
>CAZOAX010000159.1:4193-4798 GCA_964577735.1 uncultured bacterium | reverse complement strand
ACAGGTTTCAGATATTTCATCAGCAAGGCCTTTTAACTTCCTTGCATATTCCTTCGCTCCATTGATATCATGGATCGAGCACGGCCCAACGATAAGCAAAAATCTAGGATCTTTTCCTGCTAAGATGTTGCGGATGGTTTGTCGGGATTGAGAAACAAATTCCTGCTGCTCTGGAGTGGCTGGAAGACGTTCTTGTAACTGGCGAGGCGTGGTAAAAGGTGTCGGCATAATTGAATTTAATGTTTAAATGAATCAACACATGATTTTAGCCAAGAATGGATATATTAAATAGAAAATTATATGAATGGGAAAAGAAAATTTCTTCCCGCTACCCAGTAGAATTTATAGAGAGCGCATCGATCCCCAACGATGCTTTTTCGATTCAGTATAGAAAGAGCTGCTTGCAAATTCGTTATTCCCATTTGCCGACAGCTCTTTTTGCTGTGAAGAAAGGCCCCCTCCCAAAAGGAGAATACCATGCTAAAAATCCGTGGCGGATCCTCGACCCTTCATGTTCTCTTGATGAATCATTTCTGCTTCAGCTAATTGAAGAAGGGTTCAATGCCATCATTTTAAATCCGGATCAGGAGAATATAGCTGTTCTT
>CAZOAX010000159.1:0-4183 GCA_964577735.1 uncultured bacterium | reverse complement strand
TCGACTCTTCCCTTTGATGAAAATTATCCGGAAATGATTGAGAAATTTATCTCTCATTTACGTTTCTCCTATGATGCGCTTTACTGGCAAAGTCCCTATTTTGAGCATGCATGCAAGAAATATTTGCTTGAGAAGTTTAAGTTAAAGCATGAGCTCTATTTAGAAGAAATCAAATGCCTTGAAAGTCATGCGACGGTATTCTATCCGTGCCCGGATCAAAACTTTTCTGTTTTGGAGCAGCACGCGGGGCCGAATATCCATATTGTTCATCAAGATCAAGTGCCTTGTGTATTGGGGATGAACGTAGATGTTCCTTTGATCTACTGTGAAAATAACAGGCGGATTTTCCAAAAGCTTAAAAAGGGCGCGATCGTTCAAGTGGATGCATTATGGGAAGAGGGGAGTTATTATGCCTGTCATATCGAATCAGCTGGCGCTGCCTTATGGGGGGTGACTTCCTTTGAAGAAACTTGCCTTGCCTGGTTTAAAACTCATCGCAAAGAGTTAAATGCTGATGAAGAACGGCACCTCTTGACTACCTTAGCACGTTTTTCATCCAAATTTCGTTATTTTGAAGATATCAAGAACGGAAAGCTTAAAAAACCTGCAGAGGAGATTAAAATGCAGGTGGAAGGGCTTGCTGCAGAGAAGAAGCTTCTTCAATATCACCTGCAAATGGCACAAAAAAACCAACAGGGGCGTTTTTTTTCTGAAATCGAGACTTATTTAGATGAATTGACCACCCTTTCTCAAGAGGTCTTAAAAAGATGATCTATTCAAAGAAGATTTTCTTATTTATTGCTGAGATTAAGCAGGCGATTCATTCAATCCTGAGCAAGGAAATAGGCTTGAAGGTAACGAAAAATCGCTTTTATGACGGGCAATTTTCCTATCCGGTCCAAGTTGTGATCTATGATAACAAGTCGATGCTTGGCTATTTCGATAGCAGTTTTTTTGAGCTGGGGTTTCATGAAACTTTGATGCATGTCAGTAAACAACAACTCCATGACATTATTCGGCATGAGCTTGCTCACTATTTGGTATTCATCCGGTCTGGAGCTGCCATTCAGCCCCATGGGAATGAATTTAAAACATTTTGTCTTTCGCTTGGATGGGGCCAGAATGTCTTTCAAGCCACATGCTGCATAGAAAATGAGGAAACCCCGGTTGAACCAAGCGGTATTTTGCGTAAAGTACAAAAACTGATGGCTCTTTCTCAAAGCGCGAATGCCAATGAAGCTGAACTTGCCATGCTTAAAGCGCAAGAGCTGCTCCTTAAACATAATTTAGATCCTAGTTACATAGAAGCTGAAGACAAAATCCTCATGAAAAGGATCTTAACTCAGAAAAAAGAAGATGGCAAAATGCGCGCTATCGCGCGGATCCTGGAGACCTTCTTTGTTAGCGTCATCTACAGAAAAGGAGCCGGGCTTGTGTGCCTTGAAATTTTGGGCGATCCGACCAATGTCGAAATTGCCGAATATGTCGCAGGTTATTTAGAAGTGGAATTAGACAAGCTCTGGAAACAGTCGAAGTTAAAAGGGATGATCGCTAAAAATTCCTTTTTTCATGGAATTGCTAAAGGCTATTATGAAAAAGCCAATGCGCTCAAAAACAATTATAATGCATCAAGCCTGATGGTCATCGAGAAAAAGCTCATAGAAGCTAAATCCTTAGTGTATCCTAAACTGACCAGGTCTACAAGTTCACGAGGACATTGTTCCAGTTCATCTGCCCTCGGTGAAGCTGCTGGTAAAGGCCTCACAATCAACCCCGGCCTTAAAACAGCAAACTTGAAATTGCTATGTTAAGTGTATCTAGATCATCTGACAGTCCAGTTTTTTTTCCTGAAATTAGCACTTTGGATTTTTTTCCTCGCGTTTTATCCCATTTGACAGCTTCTGAATTACACCAGGCAAGTCTTGTCAGCCGAAATTGGTGTGTGTTATCGCTAAACTATGTAAAAAATAGCGTGCCACTACTGGAATCATTCTTAAATTTTCTGGCTATCCCTGTTTTTCCGATTTTGAAAGCAGATAACCTGTTTGAGATTAGTGAATTGATGCTGGCTGCTCGAGAACAGCTTGCTTTGATATTGAAGCATCGAACGCTGGAACAGCTTTCTGCAATGAAGAGTTTATCCCAGTATGAAATGAAGCCGATCTTCTTTGACAAAGTATTCGACATTGCCAAGATTTTTAATCCCTTAAATTCTTATGATCCTGATAAAGGAACAAATGACTGGCCATGGGAAGAGAAAAAGAAAATGGCAGGAAAAGTCGGAGCGGCTTCCTTGCGCCTCGGTTTTTTAAGATGCTTTGACCTTGCTTTCAAAGTCGTAAGCATCACGCCAGACACCTGGTACAGCTCACCATTTTTGCACTGGAAAAATGAAAAAACCGCTCTCTACTGTAACTTTCATTTCCTTGTCCGGCTTACTTGTGACCTGGGTGCTTGGAATCAGGTTGCAAAGTGGAAAGAGTATCTCAAGGATGATTTTAAGGCACTTGCTATCATTCAGGAAGTGAAGGGAGATATTCATCCCAATGATGTTAACGACCTCTGGAATCTCTGCATCACCTTAAAGACCGGTAATCTGTAAAATATTGATTTTTTCAGCTAGGTAGCGATAGGCCTTTTCACTTGCAGGACGCCACTTAAAGTCTTTTAATGACTGTGACCAGTTTTCAAAGTGGTCATGGGCTTCTTTCAGATAGGAATCGTCTTTTTGCATCTGGAACATAATGAGATTTTGTTCGATCTGGCTAAGTCTGTAGTGCTCGCCATCAAAGGGGTCAAATCGAAGGCCGACGCTTACCCATGGATGGGTTTGCTTAATACCGGAAAAGAAATTAAGGGTGTTAATGTTGACTCCATCTAAATAGGCCTCATGCAAAGTGTCTTCGATGTCTTCCTCGTTCATTTCAATATGCCAGGCACCTTTAGATGCAATAAACGCATCAATTGCCCCTCGCAAAGGTGGAGTGTAGGGGATGATTGTGGCCTTGCTTTTTACGCCATCTGCCATTTCGCTTGGGATGAAAAGATAGGTTTCATGACTAAGGGGAAGATCACCTAAGATAAAGGTGTCATAGCAATTGATATTGAGTAGTTGGGGGAGGAGATTGTTCAGTTGGGTGACTACAGCATAAGGGCAATCTTCCCAGTCCATGAAACCTTCAACCGGGCGAACGAGTTCTCCTAGGGAAAAATGCACGGTTTGCCGGATAATGGAATAGATCTCTTTTTCCTCATCGCTGCAATTATCTAAATTGAGGCCTGCTCGAAGGTAGTCTTTGTCTGGTAGGGAGCGTGTCGCATGCACAGCGTAGATCTTATCAAGCAATAGCTCTTGAGCAGATGCGTCCACTGCAATAAGAAAGAAAACTGAATAAATTAGATGTTTTAGTTGTTTCATTGTTAATAATATATATAATCATGCTATTTTTATCAAAATAAATATTTTTTTGGTGTTTCGTGATTACAAATGATAGTGCGAAAATAACTTGTTATGAAAGTTATTCAAGGGCTGAAGTGGCATTTCAAAAACTGCCCCTAGATGCGATAGCTCATATTTTTTCTCAATTGAATGTGAAAGAGTTACAATCTTTAAGGCTTGTTAATGACCATTGGTCTTGTCTTACTTTTAAATATATTCAATATTGGTCGCCCATTTTGCTTAAGCAGCTTGTACAGTTCTTGAATGACAACCTGGAAGATGTGGCATTAAAAGCCTCGTTGCAGGAGGTTTTTCATGAATTGGATGCTAAGCAAGACACTCTATTGAAAATAAGTGATTGGTTGCTCGGGATTCGTGATAAACTCGTTTGTATTTTGATGGAACTTGATCCCTATTATGTCAGAAAATTGGAAGGATCATTTAAAGGAATTAAAAAACCTATTTTCTTTGATAAGTTGCTTAGGATTGTCCATGTGATGAGTAAATTAGAGCATTCAGCGATAGATAAAAACAAGTTCCCATTGAATTACACCAAAGAAAGGGCCGGAAAAGTCGGAATGGCGGCAGTTGAGTTGTGTTTTTTAGGTTGCTCTGACAAAGCGTTTAGATTGGTGGATACCACCCCGAGCTTAATGCTTCAAGATGGAAGTTGGCATTATCATGGTTCATGCAATGTGAAGTTTGTTAATTTTCGCATTCAAATTCTACAGAATTGCAGTTTAG
>CAZOAX010000158.1:0-5703 GCA_964577735.1 uncultured bacterium | reverse complement strand
CTAGCAGTCGAACTCCTCATCTGTGGGGAAGTGGTCGCCATCCCGACAGAAACCGTTTACGGCTTAGCCGCCTCCTTTAACAATCCCGTAGCTATTCAAAAAATATATGCGCTAAAGAATAGGCCTCCTGAAAACCCCTTGATCATGCACTTGGCAAGTGCTGAAGACATCATTTCATTTGTTGACTCCCTTCCCCCGGATTTTGATAAGCTAGCTAAGGCTTTCTGGCCAGGTGCTCTCACCCTTGTTTTACCTGTCATTGAGGATAAAATCCCTGAAATTGTCAGAGCCGGCTTAACGACCCAAGCTTTTCGCATTCCCTCTCATCCTGTAGCGTTGGAGTTGCTCGAAAAAACTGGACCCTTGGTGGCTCCTTCAGCAAACCTGTCCGGACGTCCTTCCTCTGTTTCAGAAACCCATGTGGAAACGGACTTTGGCAATGACTTTCCGGTTTTAGCCGGCGGCCAATGTAAAAGCGGCGTGGAATCCACGATCTTGATCTACTCTAATGATAAATGGACGATCGGCAGGCTTGGTGCCATTTCAAGTGAGGCATTTGCTGATGTGTTGGGCTATATTCCACACTTGATGTCGTCAAAAGATCCTTTGATTTGTCCGGGGCAGCGGTTCCGCCATTACGCCCCAAAAGCAAGACTCACTTTATCTACTGAATTTCCAAAGCAGGGGTGCATTATCGGCTTTTCTGACCGAAAATATCCATCTACTGCCCATGTTATTTACTTAGGGGCATCCAACAATCCGGAGGAGGTCTTATCGCATTTATATGAAACATTGCGAAAGCTTGATCAAGAAAAAATTCAGATGGCCTATGTAGATGTCAATTTTCCAAGTGAAGGTTTATGGCAAACTTTAAGGGAAAGGCTTATTAAAGCAAGCCAAATTTAGTTTTTATAATAAATTATTTGCAATTAACTTTAGTTGTATAGTATAATTTAATAAAAAAATAAACTTGGTGAGTAATGCATAACAATAATAACTATGATTTTTGTGTCCGAGCTTCTAGTCATTCTTCTGATTCTTTATATCCGGTAGAGAAAAAAGAACTCAAGTTGCCATCTAAGAATGGTGATAAGATTAGTTCTGTTCAGCAAAATGCATTTTCCCAATTGAAAACGGTAAATAGTCAGTGCGATTCAGCAGGATCTGGAGTGAATTTTGTTTTTGTTCTAGAGGATCACAAAGGCTTTATGCCTAACGTCGAAAATGTAGATGCTCCAGAGTATATTGAGCGTTCAAAAAATTTACAAAGTCTCATGAATGCAATTGAAAGGCAAGATAGCGAGATGGCCTTAAACATATTAGATCACATGGATGCAGAGTGTGAGATGATATTAAAAAGGGATCGAAATTATCTGGAAACCTCGGCAGACTACCATGGTCTATACAGCGTCAAACAAGTCATCATGAAACAGTTTAAATATGCACCGAATGTTATTTCTTCAAACAGAAGAAGAGGGGACTAATTTGCTTTAAATACTGAAGTTTTATAACATTATAAAACCTAAACAAAGGAGTAACGATCATGTGTCGTTTATTACAAGGGGATCCCAAAGTTGATCCAAACATAAATTGTATGAGTCTTTCTGCCCTACCTCTCTCATCTTCTTTTTCTTTTTCTTATTGGCGCTTCGCTAAATTCTTCGCTTAAATCCTACTTTTTTAATTTGATCTGAAAATTTCCGGAACACTTTCGGCCTAATTTTCAAAAAATATTTTTGTTGTTTTTAACCATTTTAGTTTCGCCTACTTGCGAAATTACTGTTTTTATATTGGGAATAAAAAATGATTAATTCTTTATTGCCTATAGATGGAGCTATTTCCATTTATAGAGATTGCAGTATTGCAATTGGAAATGAAAACCCATCGCAAGCGGTGGTTTTAGATGTGGCAAAGGGTGTTTTAACTAATGCCAAGAAAATGTGTGATGCAATCCTGAAAGGAAGGCTAACGCAATTAGATCCTATCGTGGGAGAAAATGCCTGCCAAATACGGGCACTTTTTGCCATTTGTGCTTCTTTAGAGCCTGAACTAAAGAAGGAACTGTCCATTTTAAGTGACTATTTGCAGAAAAAACTAATGATTGTAAATGTGCATCAAAATAAGACCCAATTGGCTACCAAGGGGACTTTATTAGAGCAGTTAGAGGCACTGCAATTATCAATAAGTGTTTCTGAGACAGTTGATTATTTGTGCCGGTCGCATTTTCTGACGATCGGAAAATCCTTCTGCATGAATCGCAACGGAAATGAGTGCTCTAAAATCATTTACCAGGATATCAAGAATAGACTAAGCACGAAAATGGAGAGTGATCTATTAGAAAAAATGGTGAAGATCGCGCAAGAGAAAATTGCGTGCGATTCAATCAAATTTCTTCAATCTGAAGCTGTGAAGCTAGACATAAAAACCTATCTTGACGATGGAGCTATACGCGTGATCGATCATATGGAGAAACAGTTGCATTCTTCCTGTGCTTTGTTCAATTTAAAAGCGGTCTTGCTACGGGTCAAAGAGATGAACGTTCCTATTCTTGTAAAAGAATATAAGGACCGTAAAGAACTTAAAAAGAGTACTCCGGTAGGGATCTATTTTTGCTCTGATCAAAGAGTGGAGAAAGGTTTGGATAAAGAACAGCAGATTTTAGTGGTGGAATGCTTCTTTCCAGAAGGTTATGAGAAGGAAACTCTTGCTAAAAGTATTTTAGAAAATGGGCTTGATACACTTATTTTAGCAAATGCGGCCTGTACCCCCCAATATTCAGCAGATGATGACATCTCTTGTTTAGAACTGGAGGCGCAAGAAGAGATTCTCAAATATAGGTCACTTGGAAAAGAACTGGGATGTGATACTGCATCGCCAGTTATATTTAAAGTGGCACATGTTCATGCGGCAACTGTCAAAGAAGAGAAGGTGGTATGAAACGTCCCATTTATTTATTAGCCTTTACGCAAGCCTGGGAGAGTTTCAGCTATTATGGGATGCGGGCCCTGCTTGTGCTCTATCTCATTGGCGAAATGAAGTATCAGGAGAGCGACGCTTTTGCCATTTACGCCCTATATACATGCCTGATCGAGTTTGGGGCATTTTTAGGGGGTTATTTAGCAGATCGTTTTGTGGGCTTGCGACGCGCCGTTTTGCTTGGAGGAGGCTTGATCTGTATCGGGCATGGCCTCTTGACTTATGCAGATGCAGACCGATTATTTTTCTATGGACTAGCCTGCATTATTTGCGGTGCAATGCTGTTCCGGAGCAATTTAAAGGCGATGGTGGGCACATTATATAAAGATGACTCTGAAAGAGAGGGTGGGTTCACCTTGCTTTATATGGGAATGAATTTTGGTGCATTTTTGGCGGTGATTGCCTGCAGCTACGTAGCAGCAAATTATGGATGGCATGCCGGCTTTGGCCTTGCGGCCATTGGAATGTTGCTTGGGATGGGTATATTTGCTTTTTCCTACAATCAAGTGAAAGATGAGAACTTGTCCGGAAATCTGATGTATGTTTTGCCTATGCTTGTTTTGGCAGTAGCAATAGCCGGTTATGCGCTTATGCATGCTCATGTTTCGCAAGGGATGATCTTGCCTATAGGTATTTGCTTGTTTGCTGTTTTGCTTTTAAAGCTCGAAGTAGAAAAACAGCAATTGATCACGCTCTCGGGAATTTTAGCGTTACTTGTGCTATATTTCACATTTGATGAATTGATGGGATCTTTATTGATGGTCTATTTAGAAAATCAAGTCGATCGTCATATTCTTGGATGGGAGATTCCAAGTGCAATGGTAACTGCTGCAAATCCTTTGGTCATTATCGGTCTTGGGCCTTTAATGCAAAAAATGCAAATGAAGCTTTTTAAGCGTCTTGGATTGGCTTTTTTATGCTTAGGAACAGCTTTTTCCATTTTGTACCTAGGTCAGACAACAGCAGTTCATGTGATCGTAAGCTTTTGCTGTATTGCATTAGGAGAGTTGTTTTTAGCTCCGGCTGTCTATGCCTACTGTTCGGGAATAGCGCCTGAAAACCAAAAAGGATTGACCATGGGGATCGTTACGCTGGCATTTTCGATTGCAAGCTTGCTTAGCGGGGGGATCAGTCAGATGGCATCCTTAGAGATAACCGGGTTATTTCTTTTGGCGGCAACAGTGTCCTACATAGCATTTTTAGGTCTATTTTTCTATCCACAAAAGGTGCTGCAGCATGAATAAAACAATGCCATATGGTTTTTGGGCCTCTCCGATCACAGCAGAAAGTGTTTCTAAAGCAAGCACAAACTACAGTTTTACTGAAATAGAAGGCGACCGCTTATATTGGTTGGAAACAAGGCCTGAAGGCAGAACGACACTTATGAGCTTGGAGGGAGAACTGACTCCTTCCCCTTACAATGTCAGAAGCCGCGTCCATGAGTATGGTGGGCGCCCTTATGCTGTCCATAAAGGGGGTGTTTATTTCATTAATTTTAAAGACCAGGCCCTTTATCAAATAAAGGATGGACAAATTGATCGCATAACAGATGGATCTGTTTATTTTGCAGAACCTGTAGTGACAGATTTTGGGATCATTGCTGTTGCTGAGAGACGGGGGAAAACGGTTGAAAACTTCCTTGCTCTTATCGATCCTGAAACAGGAGAGGTTCGTCCACTTGCCTCAGGACATGATTTTTATGCAGCTCCCACTTTAAGTTCTGATGGCAAGCTTGCCTGGATCACGTGGGACCATCCGAATATGCCATGGGATGGGGCGGATTTATGGGTAGCTGAGTTTAATGGAAAATTATCCAATATCGCTCATATTGCAGGAGGGTCCAGTGAATCTATTTTTCAACCTGCCTGGTCGCCTGCTGGGGTATTGCATTATGTTTCAGATATAAGTGGCTTTTGGAACCTTTATCGTTATAAAAATAGGGCGTTATATCCTTGTGATGCTGAATTTGGGGCACCTCTTTGGGGTCTGGGAATGCGGACCTATGGTTTTGACGGAGAGGATGTAATTGCTTCCTATCAAAAAGAGGGTAGATATGGCCTCGTACGCATCAGATCCAATGGAATGGTTGAGAATTTGCATTTCGAGGCTTCTTATATCCATTCTTTTACAGTGTCGGAGGACAAAGCTCTGTTTATAGCAGAGCAAGTGATCTCTTTGGAGTTAAGTTCAAGGAAGATAGAGATCCTTGGCTCAAAGCAGACAGAAATCGATCCGGGGTTCTACAGTGAAGGAAAAGCGATTGAATTTCCAAGTAAGCGGAAGCACTTAGTTAAGGGTTTCTACTATCAACCGGTCAATAAGAACTGCAGTGCACCTCAAAACACCAAGCCTCCATTACTTGTGAAGGTTCATGGAGGGCCGACTGCTCAATGCAATAATGCCTATAATTCAAGCATTCAATACTGGACAAGCCGGGGTTTTGCTGTTGTGGATGTCAATTATGGAGGTAGTGGCGGATATGGGCGTGCTTATCGCGATCTTTTAAAAGGAAAATGGGGAATTATTGACTGGGAAGATTGCGAAGCTTCAGCAGAATATTTGATTGCACAAGGCTTAGCTGACAAGGATAAGATCTTCATCGAGGGATCAAGCGCTGGAGGGTACACGGTTCTATGTGCCCTTACATTTGGAACTGTTTTTACAGCCGGGGCAAGCCACTATGGGATCAGTGATCTATCTCTATTGACGAGGGAGACCCATAAATTT
>CAZOAX010000157.1:0-5709 GCA_964577735.1 uncultured bacterium | reverse complement strand
ATTTCCTGGGTTTCTTTAATGCCACCAATAAGGGATCCACCGATTGTTTTTCTTCCAAAGATGAGGGATGTGACGTTTGGAGATGGGTGGGGGGTTGGAGGGGCTCCTACAAGGCATAGGGTTCCATCGCGCTTAAGGAGTTCAAGATAAGGGTCGAGGTTGTGGGAAACAGAAACTGTATTGAGGATGAAGTCCAGGCTATTTTTGTATTTGGCCATTTCTTTGGCATCTTTTGAGATCACGACTTCATTGGCTCCAAGGCGCTTGGCGTCTTCTGTTTTGCCGGCTGATGTGGTAAATAAGATCACATGGGCACCCATGGCGTGAGCGATTTTGATTGCCATGTGTCCAAGACCACCAAGACCGACAACACCGACGCGGCTTCCCTTGCCTACTTTCCAGTGATGGAGGGGAGAATAAGTTGTAATGCCAGCGCAAAGTAGAGGTGCGACACCGGGAAGGTCTTTTTCTTTAAAATCCTTGGGAACATGGAGCACGAATGATTCATCAACAACGATCTTTTGGGAATAGCCACCAAAAGTTGGGCTCTTATCTTGCCTATCCAAACCATTGTAGGTGAAAACGGCTCCCTGTTCGCAAAATTGCTCAAGATCGTCCTTGCATGCGCTGCATGTTCGGCATGAATCGACCATGCAACCGACCGCAACGGTTTGCCCTGTTTTAAATCCTTTGACGTCTTTGCCAACATTAAGTACTTTGCCGACGATCTCATGGCCGGGAACGACCGGATAAAGAGTGTTCTTCCATTCATTACGTGCCGTATGAAGGTCGGAGTGGCAGACTCCACAAAATAAGATTTCAATTTCGATATCTTTTGGCCGAAGCGTGCGTCTTTCCAGATTAAAAGGAGCAAGGTTGGATTTTTCGTCTTTAGCGGCATAAGCGGCGATCTTTGTCATGGCACTCTCCCTTTTCTCCCTTCTATTTCATTTTTTAAAATGTGTCAAATCGGTACTGTTGTAGAAAAAATTGGAGTGAATGATGAAATCACTATTAGCTGGGTTGATTTTTTTAGGTTCTCTATCAGCTGAGCCTATTCCAGAGAACATGCAGAAGATCATGGATCAGGAGAAATATGCCCATGCTACATGGGGGCTTTATGTCAAGGACCTAGAGACAGGGAAGGTTTACCATGATTTAAACTCCGAAAAAATGTTTGCGCCGGCATCCACGACTAAACTATTTTCGACGGCGGCTTTTTTGAATGCTTATGGGGATGATTACCGGTTTGTGACACCGATTGTGGCGACTGGGGATATTAAAAATGGTGAGCTGAAAGGAGACCTTGTGTTGATCGGCCAGGGCGATTTGACATTTGGAGGAAGACAGCCGAATCCTGACACGATCGAATTTACGAAAATGGACCATATGATGGCCAATGTTGCGCCTCCGGGAACATCGATAACAAAAGAAGATCCTCTCCAAGCCCTTAATTCAATGGCTAAGCAGTTGTATGAGAAAGGCTTAAGAAAAGTCACCGGCGATGTTGTGATTGACGATTCCCTTTTTGAGACGATTGAAGAAAGAGGTTTTGTCTTGAGTCCCATCTTGATCAATGAAAACTTGATCGATATCGTGGTCAATCCAGGTAGTGTAGGAGGGGCTGCTAAAGTGACATGGCGCCCAGAAGTGCCTGGATACTCAGTCGATAATCAAGTCGAGACTGTCGCAAAAGGAGGGACTGTTGATATCCATGTGAGTGCGGATGAATCGGGAAAAAAAATAGTCGTGAAGGGAAAAATACCGTTAGATGCACAGGATATTATACGTACATCGGGTATCAAAAATCCTAAAGAATTTGCTCGGGCCGCTTTGATTCAGGCGCTTCAAAAGCAGGGGATTGCTCTCAACTTAGTTCCTGTGGCGAAAGATCATGCTCCTTATAAGACTTTAAAACCCCTTGCAGAATGGGTTTCTCCTCCAATTACTGAAAACGTCAAGCTGATCCTGAAGGTGAGCCATAATATTGGGGCAGATCTGATTCCGCTTTTACTAGCTGCGCATAAGGGACAGACGACATTTGATGACGGGATCCGTGAAATCGGGGATTTCCTCGTTAATGAAGTTAAGATATCACCAGATGCCTTTGTAATGGGCGATGCCGCAGGAGGCAATGAGAACAGGTTCACTCCTCAGGTAGAGCTACAGATCCTTGAATACATGCATAAAAAGAAGCCAGAGTCTTTTCGTTTATTTTTAGATGCATTTCCAGTGCTTGGGGTGGACGGATCAATGGAAGATTTTGCTAAAAATACAAGCGGCGCTGGCAAAATCCATACAAAACCGGGAACAGGTATCACCTTCAATACAGCCACTGGAAAGTTCTTTCTAATCACACAAGCTCTTGCAGGCTACTTTCAAGGTAAAAACGGCCATATGTTTGCCTATATGATCGTTGTGAACAATGCTAAATTGCCGGCTATTGATGATGTCTTAGCTATTTTTGAGGATGAAGGACAGCTTTCCAGCATGATCTACGAGGAAAGTAAGTGAGAAAATTAGCATTTTTTTTGCTTATAGGGTGTTTACAGGCAGATGACTATAGAAATATGGATGATCTGGCTGTGCAGTTGGATGGCACGCGTGCCTCAGGTAAAGGCTCGAACTGGCATAACTACACAGAAGTTTATTCCCGTTATTTTGCAAGTTTGAAGAATAAACCCATTAAGTTTTTTGAGATTGGTATTTTTGAAGGCAATGGTGTCCAGATGTGGGAGCAATACTTTCCTAATGCTGAATTGCATTTTATGGATATCACCTTTGATTATGCTAAGTATTTTTCAACAAGATCCCATTATCACTTAGGGGATCAGGCCAATGTATATGACCTCCATAGAGTGATAGATAGCACAGGTGGAGACTTTGATATCATCATTGATGATGGCGGTCACACAATGAAACAACAGCTGGTGAGTTTTGTCACACTATTCCCTTTTGTAAAAAGCGGGGGCATGTACGTCATCGAGGATCTTCATACTTCCTATTGGAAGGATTACGGAGGAGGAGGCACCTACCAACATCCAAAAGCCGGCCCTGGGACATTTATACAATTTCTGAAGGACCGGATCGATGATGTTAACTATGTCGGAGCAAGGACACTTTGTGCAGATCACAGTAAGGTCCCGCCGGAGATTGAAAAAGAGCTGGATAGTTTTAAGAAAGAGATCTACAGCCTGCATTTTTATGATAGCTTATGTTTTATCCTTAAGAGGTAAATATGACCGTTTCTATTCGATCTGGATCTTCTGAGATTCTTCCAGTAAAAGTTGGTGGATTAACACCTTGTCATACGGCTGGATCATTTCATTTTTTTTCTACGAGTTATATCCAGGCTCGAAATTTCTTGTTTGCCGAGAAAGACATACCATCTGTGACGCTTGTTGGACAAATCTTTGATCAATTTTTAGACACAGCTCCAGGTAAGGTGTTTGTAAGTGCTCTTGATGGACTTGGAAGATACATTTTTGATGTGTGTGATGCAGATGAGCCCCAAATCAAAAAACGGATGCATCCGGCCTTTATGGTTGTTATTATGTCCGGAGGTAGCCGCAGGATGCAATCACGGGAAGCTAATTGCTCGACTACATTTGCCATCAAGTCAGTCCATGAGAATCATGCTGTTAATGAAACAATTGAGTTTACATTGTTAAAAAGAGGCTATAATTGTTCAAATTGGGAAAGAGATTCTCCATGTGTCAGCGAATTCATGAACAACTATTTCTTCAATTACACTCCTTCTTATGAACTTTATAACTTGAACACATCCTTGGGCACAAAAATTTGGAACTACACCAATGGTTCATGGACTGTCTCGTGTGAAGGGGATTATGGTATTCCTTCAACCTTCTTGACTCAAGTTCAAAAAGACCTGGAAAAGGTGATCGAGTGTGAATATCAAGTACAGATGCACGCGGAGAAAATATTCGGCTTGATAGTGGCAGGGTGTCTAGTAGGCGGTGTGGTCATGTTTTGTGTTTTCAAGGCAGCACAAATCGTCGATGAAGATCATGATCATTTGCTGGAAGAGCCTAAAACCACTTACGGCGCAGTAGAGAAGTAACCACCTAGTCTTCAATTAAGTAGAGAGGTTGAGTGATCGACCTCTCTACTCACTTATACGTGAAGACACATTCTAAGCCTTGTAGCCGGGTAGCTTGGCTTTTGCAAAGTCCAGGTTTCGTTCGGCAAGTTCCCGGATATGCTGAGGGACGTCTTTGCCGGTAATGATCTTTTCTGAGAGATCGGCACATTCCTGGTATTTTCCAATCCAGTAGGCGCATACAGAGCACTCTAAAAGAATTCCGTAATCATAGGACCACTTTTCAACGAAAAGAAGATCATTTGGTATGGGCATATCAAGGCCGGCTTTTGCTGCGACATAACCTTCAGCAAACCGTTCATCTTTTCGGAGAAATTCTGCAAGATGGTTAAGGGGCTCTGCTCTTGTCGGACGGTAGGCAAAAGCTTTATAGTAGGCGGCAATGACCTCGTCTTTAGGGTATTTTAACGATTGTTTTAGCAGTGCTGATTGGTAAAGAGAAAAGTAGACTTCCTCGTCCCAGCCGCCCATATCGATTCTTTTTTGGTATGTTTCTAATGCTTTTTCATGATCGAGGGCATCACGATAGCTTTGAGCCATGTAGAACATGTAACGCGTGTTAGTCGGTTCTTTTTTCAAGGCTTCTTCAAGGACTTGCACATCTTTTTTATATTTTTCCGGATCTTTGGAACGCGCTCCATCTGTGCGTACGACATTACTGACACCGGCGATCGTTCCGGATGTTTTCCAACCGGGTGCATCCACAGCTTCATGTAGGACCCCTCTCCACTTCCAGTCAAGTTTGGTATCGATCACTTGCGATCTTGCGTATTTCGTCCCATTGAAGTTTGTCATAATGAAATAGAAATTGGCTTTTAATTCAGGAAGCTTGAAATCAGGTTCATAGGCGAGCACTTCATCGGCATCGATAAATAGGATATAGTCGCTCTTGTCCCTTGCCAAGTCTAGAGCTTGGTTTCGGTTATGTTCAAAGTTCTTCCAAGGTCTTTCATAGAGTTCGCCAGGAATGTCTTTCATGTAGGCTTTGATGATATCCTGTGTTCCATCTGTCGATCCGGTATCCACAATGACCCAATAATCGATGATAGGTTTTACAGAGCCTAAGCACCGTTCGATCACGTCTTTTTCATCCTTTACGATCATGTTCAAGCATAATTTGTGCTCTTTTCCGGAAATGATGGAAAAGGGGAGGATGATTAAGATGAAGTAAATCGCTATTTGCATGTTGACCGCCAAAGTGTTTAAAATAAATTAAGACTATAAATTTATTTTGTCAACTTTGAAAAGGAGCTGGACATGGACCATGAATATCATCCGGAATTTATGAAGCGCGCGATCGAGCTTAGCAGAAAGGCCTCTATTGTGGATAAGACAGGCGGGGCGTTTGGGGCAGTTGTTGTAAAAGATGGGAAGATCATTGGCGAGGGCTACAATCAAGTCATTAAAAATAATGACCCCACCTGGCATGCAGAAATGCATGCTATCCGAGAAGCTTGTAAGACCATCGGCTCTCCACATCTGGATGGATGCTATTTGTATACGAGCGCTGAATGTTGCCCTATGTGCCTTGCAACAGCCTACTGGGCACATCTAAAGCATATTTACTATGCTGCGACAACCGAAGATTC
>CAZOAX010000156.1:0-5740 GCA_964577735.1 uncultured bacterium | reverse complement strand
AAACGCTGAAGATGCAGCGGGTCTTGATTTTGCCAAGTTCGGAGCCTTCTTTCGCAAATTGTTTAACCAAGGTATTTACATTCCGCCCTTGCAACAAGAGGCTTGGTTCATGTCGATGGCTCACACGGACGAACACATAAAAGAGACTGCAGAAAAGGTAATCCTTGCACTGGCTGAGCTATTTGACATATCGTGATAAAAATTCAACACAGTGTCATAGAGAGAATATTTTACAAGCATCCTCTGTGCCTCTGTGCTGAATTAAAAACTTGAAAAATGCTAAAGCCGAACCTATGAATAGATTTCTTATCTTTTGTTTATTGGTTGTTTCGCAACTGATAGCAGATTTTAGCCATATCCATATCAAGCCGGATGCTGAGAACAGGGTAGGCAAGATCAAGATCGATGATCGATCGTCCGGCATTAGTCAAGCGACCTGGATCTATGTTAAGAACGCCTTAGACTATTATAAAAAAAATCCTCCAGCTTTTATCATTATGGAGCTGAATACTCCGGGTGGAGAAGTTTTTGCGGCTCAAAAAATCTCCGATGCGTTGAAAGACATGGATACACAAATGGATGTTCCGGTTGTTGCCTATATCAATAACTGGGCGATCTCAGCGGGTGCGATGTTGGCGTATTCTTCAAGGTATATTGCCATTGCTCCTGATGCCAGTATGGGCGCAGCTGAACCTGTTTTACAAGATCCTGCAAGCGGCGAGATGAAAACGGCTTCAGAGAAAGTCAACTCAGCCCTTCGCGCCGACTTTGCTAATCGCGCCAGTTTCTTTGGTCGAAATCCCTATATCGCAGAAGCGATGGTCGATAAGGATTTGATTTTAGTGATGCGAAACAAGGAGATCATCAAAGTTGACAGTGAATCGCAAATTAAGCCAGATGATATCCTGATCAGTCCAAAAGGTAAATTACTGACGTTGAATGCCAAAGAGTTGATCGATTATGGTGTGGCAGATCTATATCCGGCAAAAAAAGAGCCTTTTTTGCAATACCCGTTCATTAAGGATATTCCCCACGTTGTAGTCGATGAATATAAAATGGACTGGAAAACGCAATTTTTTGTGCTTCTTGCAAATCCATTTGTTACATCACTCCTGATGCTGGGACTGATGCTCGGACTTTATATGGAATTCAGCCATCCCGGTTTTGGTCTTCCGGGACTAGTGGCGCTTACAAGTCTATTCCTGTTGACCTTATCCAGCTTTGCTCTTGAGATTGCCGATTGGCTGGAAGTTATTTTGTTGTTATCGGGTATTGCACTGCTATTGATCGATCTATTTTTTCTTCCCACTTTTGGAATCGCTGGATCGATCGGCGTTTTGCTATTTTTAGCGGGTCTTGCAGGGCTTGTGCTTCCTGGAATTGGTACCATTGATTTTGAGATGGACACCTACACATTCAATGCTGCAGGGGAAGCCTTTATGAATCGGCTTGGCTGGTTCTTAGGGACGTTGCTTTTTGGGACCATTTGCATTTTCTTTCTTGCACGGTATATAGTGCCTTCATCCAAACTATTGAAAAAGTTTGTTCTCGAAGGAAATGAGCAGGTTAGTTTAAAAACAAATCTTCCTGCCGTAGGGACAAAAGGAAAGGCCTATTCAATTTTAAGGCCTGCCGGGAAAGTGGAAATAGATGGGGCTCTTTACGATGCGCTTAGTTCAGGTTTCATGATAGAGGCCGGCAAACAAGTGATCGTAGTGGGATATCGGGAAAGCCAATTACTCGTGAAGGAAATATGACATACCTTGTTTTATGGGCCGTTGGCCTGATCATGATCTTTTTAGAATTTTATCTTCCGGGCGCCATCCTTGGGACGATCGGTGGCATTTTGATTGTGCTCAGCATTTTACTTGCAGCAGATAGTGATAATCTCCCATTCACGGTCATTTACACTGTTGCCGTTGTCGCATCTGTTGTAGCTCTGATCAAATACGCGCTCTGGCAGATTCCAAGAGGTAATCAAAAAGATAGCATTTACTCGAATGATTCCCAAGAGGGTTACTATGCTTCAAGTTTTGATGTGGATGCGATTGGAAAAGAGGGGATTGTCCTCTCGGATTTGAAACCGGGTGGATTTATTGAAATAGAGGGCCAGCAACTCTCCGCTATTTCAGATTCAGGCTATATTGCAAAAGGTGAAAAAGTTAAAGTGCTACGCGGTGAAGGCGATAGCTTAATTGTAACAAAGGTTTAGAATGGATTACGGAATTGAATTTTATTTTCTTATGGGTTTACTTGCTCTCATTGGACTCATTATTTTGAGCATCACATGGAAGTTCTTGAGCCTTTGGTTTCAGGCATTTGTTTCAGGTACGCCGATTTCATTATTCAATATTATCGGGATGAGCTTAAGAAAAATCCCGCCTCAGTTGATTGTCAATGCTAGAATTAACTCCTTTAATGCAGGCCTTAAAGATGTCAGTGTATCAGATCTTGAACCGCATTACCTTGCCGGCGGTCATGTTACGGAAGTGGTGCAGGCTTTGATTGCTGCTGATAAGGCGAACATACCCCTTGACTGGCGAAGAGCCACTGCGATTGACCTGGCAGGACGTGATTTAAGAGAAGCTGTTCAAACATCTGTTTATCCTAAAGTGATCGACTGCCCAAGCCAAGGTGGTTACAGCACAGGGGTTGCCAAAGACGGGATTCAAATTAATGTGCGTGCACGTGTGACAGTTCGTACCAATATTGCGCAACTTGTGGGGGGCGCGACAGAAGAAACGATCATCGCCCGTGTGGGCGAAGGGATTGTAAGTGCGATCGGCGGTGCCGATACGCATCTTCAAGTGCTCGAAGCTCCTCAAAGGATCTCAAAAGCCGTGCTAGACAAAGGCCTTGATTCGTCCACTGCGTTCGTGATCCTTTCTATTGATATTGTGGAAATGAACCTCGGTGAAAACATCGGAGCAAGGTTGAGAGCGGACAAAGCTGAATCCGATAAACGTATTGCGCAAGCTAAAGCTGAAGAAAGACGCGCGATGGCAGTTGCTATGGAGCAGGAGAACATGGCGAAAGTCAAGGATATGGAAGCGGAATTGATCCGTTCACAAGCTCAAGTCCCAGCTGCCATTTCAGAGGCATTTCGGGCAGGCAAGCTTGGTGTCATGGAATATATGAAATATGAAAATATTGGATCTGATACCGATATGCGTAAATCGATCGCAAGACCCGAGAACGATCCCAAATGAATGATTTGATCGGGCTTCTTCTTAGTGTGGGCGTATTTATCTTTCTGATGATCCGGAGCGCCCTCAAAAAAAATCAGCCAGAAGACGAGGATGAGGAGGTAGAAATACCTCCACCTCCCCCAAGACCTGTTAAAAAGCAAAAATTCCATCCTCCACAAGCCCCTCAAAAGCCTAAAAAACAGACGATCGAAGAACGCTACTCCGAAAATTCTATTGTTAGTGGTCGCTTTGCCCATGCTGAAGCCTATGAAGTGATCGGCAAGGAACATCCCTCCCGTGCCCGTCAGTTGATCAGGCAATTAAAATCCAAGAAAGATATGGTGATCCTAAATGAGATCATCGGCCCTCCAAAAGGATTCCGTTAATGTCCTATCAAGCTATTTTAGAAAAAATCGATCGAAAAGATGTCGAAGTGATCGCTGTTAGTAAACAACGCTCGCTTGCTGAAATTGAAGCCGTCTACACCCAAGGTTGTCGCAATTTCGGCGAAAACCGCATTCCGGAAGCCCTCGAAAAGATGGCCGCGCTCCCAAATGATATCCACTGGCACTTCATCGGTGCTCTGCAAAAGAACAAAGTCAACAAAGCTGTCGGCAAATTCGCTCTCATTCACTCCGTAGACAATCCTGAACTTGCTGAAAAGATCGCAAAATCCAGCGAGGCAGCTAACCTCACCACATCCATTCTCCTCCAAGTCAACACCTCCGGTGAAGCCTCCAAGCAAGGTCTCTCACCTGAAGCGTGGCGACCCCATCTCGAATCCCTATTTAGGCATAAAAACATCCAAATCAAAGGCCTTATGACCATGGCACCTCTCACAGAGGACACAAAAATAATTCGGAATACATTCAGATCATTAAGGGAATTCCGCGATGAACTCCACCTACCCCTTCTTTCCATGGGCATGAGCCACGATTACGAGATCGCCCTCGACGAAGGCTCAAACCTCCTTCGCATCGGCACCGCTGTCTTTCAATCCTTTTGCTAAACGTAAAACCTATTGAAGGAAATCTCAATAAATTTTAAGGCAGTTGCTTTATTTCAATGTTTGCGGCTTCAAATCGCTTTGCTACTTCAGGATTAATCCATACTTCTATTATATTTATGGTTTTAAGTTTTGGGAACTTTTGAATCATTAATTCTATGTTTTTAAAATTTCTAAGATCGGCTGAGTTTACGTAAGTAATTGTACTCACATTGGAGAATATTGGTAGTTTTTCAAGTGATACATCATAATAACTTTCAAAAAATATAGGAAATGTTAAGTTTTTAATTTTGCTTAGGTTGGAAATAGTGATTAGTAAATCTTTTTTAGTTTTTAAAGGAAAAGTAAAAGATTCAAGACTTAATAATCTTGCATAAACGTTGTTTGTGGCGGAACAATTGAAATTAAAATGTTTTAGCTTTTCAGGACTGGGCAATAATGATAGTTCAACACATTTTTTTGACGAAAGTGTCAGTATTTCAATTTTTTCTAAACGCTTTAAAAATTCATCGTCACAATTCTCACAAGATAAGTTTTTTAACTTCTCAGGATGAGGCAAAAAATTTATAAGGTAAGTGCCGCTTAAAATTGCTAACTTTTTGACTTTGATGAATTTAGTTATTGCTTCATTAGATGGAGGAATCGATTCATTCAATTTAATGGCTTTATAGGTATTTAAATCGCACGATAAATTCAAATTCAATATGCTATGGTCTAGTTTTGATTTTGTATTTCCTAAAGTCAATTCTTGTATTTTTTCTGGAAAAAGTATGCTGCCAAGCGAATTTTCATCTTTCAAACTGACAGAGATAAGATTTGGTAAATATTTTAATAGAGCAGGTTCATCATAGGCAATATTTTTTAATAGTCTGTGATCATAATGCGTCATATAGGGGGCTGCAGCATTGAAATCATTAATTGTGAAGTGAGGAAATTCTCTAATTACAAAATGAGAGAAGACTTTTGCCATTGCATGGCCGAAAAAATGCATGTTCATTCTTTCTTTTTCAGCTTCAACACTATTTAGTGCAGGGATGCTGCCCTGGCCATTGTACCTGCAGCTCAGCCAAATGTCTTCCTGTGTAAAACCGTAGAAAATATCTCTAACTTTTGAAAGCTGGCTATATTCAACAAGATTGTCTTTTTCCGTTAGCATCGATTCTATGATATGCCAATGAATTTCAGGAACATGCGGCAATGTTGTCATAGGCACTATTTGAATTTTCAACATGGCTTCATAAACAGATGAGATCTGAGATAAAAGTGTCGTCAATTTGGCAGATGAGCCCTCAGCCGGCACCAGTTTCTGTGCAAGCATTCCAATCATAAAAGTAAGTTTGGTATGTCTGAAAGGATGTGATAGGGATCCTTTAAAAATGCTATTATAATAACTAGGTTTATGAAGATATTTTAAAACGGATTCTCCATGCGCTTTACCTGATATAACATTTTCAATATCAATATTTAATAAATGGGTGACAAGCGATTGCAGATTGTTGAGCTTTCTATCTACATGATTTTGACTATAAACCTGCTGGCAACTTGA
>CAZOAX010000155.1:0-5761 GCA_964577735.1 uncultured bacterium | reverse complement strand
CTTTGGATTTTTGGCCCGAAATGGCCCGAATGAAATGACCAGCGGACCTATGTCTAGAGCGAATGACTTGTCTTTCGTATGTAAGTTGCTGCTTAAAAGCGCAAGTCCTTAACTTCACTCGCTTATCATATAAAATAAAGTCACATGATATTTTCAGAGAGGACTTTCGATGAGAGGCAAAATCAAGTGGTTTAACGATTTTAAAGGATTTGGCTTTGTTGAGGCTGAAACAGGCGAAACTTTTATGGTAACCGCTGAATCATTCAAATTTCAAAATTCAAAAGAGAATGCATTGCCGGATGTTGATGTGACTTTTGATTTAGAAGAAAGAAAAGATTCATCATCAGAAAACTACAAAGTAGTTAAATTAGAAATTCAATAATGTTTAAGGGTTTCACGGAGGAAACTTTTGGAAAATATATCATACGACCTATATATCGTTAATGGCGGACTTGTTCCAAGATCAGTTGTGATTAAACGTTCAGTCACGGATGATAAGCAAAATAAAGAGTTTGCGAACGATAACAAAGATGTTTTATTAAAAATAAAAGAGATGTTTTCTTCTTTGGCTAGAATGGGAACTCATTTAGATGAAATTGAGCATACACATCCACTCGTAAAGCTTATTCTAGTCGAATTTTTGAACTATACAAATACATCTGATCTTAACCAAGATCGATTCGATAAACCTGATTTTGTAGGATCAGTGAAAAATACTCCATCCATTCCTGTTGAGGTAAAGGCGTTCTATTATAGAGATCTCGGTAAAGCGCATGGTGCAAAAGAAGGAGAAAATGCCACTCAACAGATCTCAAGATATATACAGAAAAGATCTGCAAATATTTTTGGTTCTTTAGATGTAGGTATATTAACAAATGGTCGCGACTGGAGATTACAAGACGCCAGAGGAAATTTCATTGAATTTGATTTAGAGGCCCTTGTTCGAGATGGAGTTGACGAGAGTTGTCCAAGATCTCCGGAGGCGCTTTCTAAGCTAAAACTTTTTAAAAACTTTTTCGGTGCTAATCTAAAATTTAGAAGATCTTTACTTTTTGAGGGAGCAAACATTTGGGCGGAAAGTTACACCGCCTTTAGGCAGAGGTATTCGCATCTCATGGAGTCGTTCTATGCTCTTAACATGAGTGATGCGTCCTTAGAAGTTGCTAAGGAATTGTCTCTTTGGATGATATTTATAAGATCCTTGGAGGATTTGGGAGCGTTGCCTGCTAGTCCACATCATGTTGGCTCTGAATATTACAAGAGGCAGCTAATTAGTCATTCTAACTGGTCCAAGTACAAAGATAAGGCGGAGCTTTCCAGGTTAATCGATGAAATAGCAAACAATGTTTTTTCAGCTTCGCCAGTAAAATGTATTTCAACTTTACCAAATTTTTCTGTAATTGAGAAATGGGATAAAGTGTATCAAGAGTTTACGGACTTCCTATTTATGTCGGATAAACAGACGCCTTTCGATTTCGGAGATCTGTACTCCCGAGAATTTGGAATGATTTATGTGAATTTAATTACTGATTCAAAGGAGCACTCGGCATACTTTACGAGCCCAAAACTTGCGTTTTCTGCAGCGGCTCAGAACGAAAACACAAATTTAGAGAAAAGTGTAAAAACGTTTGATGTAGCGTGCGGCAGTGGCACCCTACTAAGAGCTTCGTATGAACAGCAGGTCCGCGAATCGATTAAACAAGGAAAAGAAAGACCAAGTATTACAAATTTCTTCGGCTGCGACATAGAAAAACTTTCTGTTCTGCTTTGTAAGATGAATTTATGGATAGGTTCTGCGAAAAGGGGCTTATCTCTTCCCAATCTTGATAATAATGTTGTGGTAAAAAATGTGTTCGATGTTTGGTCGTCGATTCATAAAACAGGCTCAAAATCTTTCGTGCAGGAAATTTGGTCTAAGGAGATTAAACAAGGGGACGCCTTGGCTTTTATTGCCAACCCCCCTTGGGGCGAATCTTCGTCGGAAGTGGATGCTGTCAGAAACAACCAAAGATCAAAAATATCGGATTCTCAAAAAGCTTCAATCGAAGCCTTACTTAAGAAAATTTCGGTATCGACATTAGCTGATAATCTGTATATTCCTTTTTTACTCGCCCCATTTCTTGAAGCAAATCTGAATCCTGACTTCTTTAGTGAAATAAAATATACGTTTATATTGCCTGATCAATTTTTTGTAGGAACTCAAAGAGAGGGGTTAAGGAAGGCTCTTTGGCCCTCTGTAAGTCGCTATTTTTGTCACAATAACAACAGGCAAGGGCATTTTGAAGGCAGCATCATGGGCGATAATCCAGATCCAAATATGAGATTTGGAGTCGTTACGGGTTCCGCACTTGAACGTCAGTCAGGAATTAAGGTGCAGTTCCCAGATACTTCCAAATCTAAATCTTTACCTAGATCTTGTCGTTCATTGTTCATTTTGCCACTGTACTCTTGCGAGCAAGATTACAATTATTGGAAGAATTTTTTTGACGGAGACCAAGAAAGAATAAAGTTAAGTTGGCATAAAGGTGAGATCAATAGAAAAGGAAGTAACAGAACTATCGTAAAAAATCTTCCCTCTTTTGGTGGCAAGAATAGCTGTCGTATTTTGTGTTCTTCGCAAGGAGAATGGAGGCAACTACTTGGCAAAAATGTTGATCCGAAAGTTTTATCCAATAAGGTTTGGAGTAACGAGTTGTTGGCGCACGAGAAATATAAGCTTTTCTTGAAGAAAAGGATGGTGGTTCCAGCGCAATTATCCTCCGGCACTGGGAATACATATTCTTCTGACAGAATAACCCTTTCATCTCACTTAATTGTTACGGACAACTGGCATTGGATTGATTCAGCTGCGCGTAACTACTCTAAAATTCAAAAAATATTGAATTCTGTCGAATGGAGTGCAATATCTAGGGCGCTAGCAACACGACGCAGTTTACCAATCGCGTTGCTAAATTCCTTAGGCTTGCCAGATGTTGATGTGAACGAGCTTTCAAAAACGGCATAGCCTACAAATTAGGCACATTAGAGGACTCGTGATTAAACAACCTGGTTTTCATTTTGTTTCTTTCGGCAGGAGATATGCCAATTTAAGTATTGCTCTCAAATTTGGCGTAATAGGAAGCAAATCGGCCAAGTTTCAAGAGTATTTACATCCGGGTGACAATATTTTTATTCATTGCGATGGTAAAATCTGGGGTTTGGCGACCTTATCTAGCGGATATATGCACGATCCAAATCCATTATGGGAAAATGACCTTTATCCCCACAGGTTCGCAATAAGCGTTAAATTTCTAACTAATGACCCTATCGTGCTTGCGGGTAGTGATCACGCGCTTGAACTGCGTAAAACGGCTGGCGCTGCGTGGGCATACAGCTTCCTCTTCGTACCCAAGCTGCTTCCATCGACGTGCTCTAGCGGGATTCTCGAAGATTTAGAGCGAAGAAACAAAATAACATCTGTCCAGTTTCAGCAGTATCTAGTTGATGCTAGTCTACATTCTTAATAGAACCTGTTAGTAGATTAAGAGTAATCAAAGTTTTTACTTTGTAAAACCCAGAAAACGCCACAAAACTCCAAAGAAAACACCGTGAGTGACTCCACAGAAAGGCCAGCCAGAATGCGTACCAACCGTTTTAAACGCTCCAAAGCGAATTTAAACGAAATAAAAACTGAGGAAGTTTGGCGCTTACTATCATACGTAATCTCTGACCTGGTTTACTGCGAAACCCAGATCAATCAAGGCAAACGTGTAGCGCCACCCCAAGAAAGCTTGGTCGATCGACGCATAAATAAAGTTAAAAGTGAATTACGAGATCTTTATGAGGTCTCTGGTAAAAAGAGAGTCTTTGTTCAAAAGCAAATCGAAATGGACATATATCTATCGCAGACAATTTTTAACAAATTGAGAGAGCCAAAATTGACGTTTCATATCGAGTATGATGATAGATCCGAAGGATTCTTTCATTTTTTAATGAATGCAATCTCACTTTTTTCCTTATTCCATTGGTCGGTAGTTAATGAGGCGATCACTGAGCTCGTGGTGGAGAAAACTAAAAAAAGTTTAATAGGACGCAAAAAGCATATTAAAGCTTCCTTTGAAAAATTCATTGATTCTAAGAAAACTGAAGCTTCGCGTGCTAAACTGATAATGGCCGTTATTGGGAAAAGCACCAAGACGATTCTCAATCATCAAAAAGTGGATCTTGAAAATTCATTTGGTGAACATTACGTTAGACGTTCCGATGTTTTTAAATATATCTTAAGCAAATTCTCAGACCTGCCTTTGAGTCAGCAAAAAACCATTCACGCCGATCTCAGTAAGGCTTTTGAGGAAGATGCTAGTCAAAAGCTTGAGAGATTTGGTCACTCAAATTTTATATTGCCGCGAAATTACAAAGGCAATTTTTCGTACTTTAATTATAAATCACCATCAAAAAAGTCTAACGATACTACTCTTGAGCTTCCATCAGGATCGTCTAAGTGGTCTAAAAAGAGAGATGATTGATAGATTGTCATGGCTGTACAAAAGTTTTCTCTTTAGTTGTTTTTTTGAGAAGTTCTTTGGACGCATCGTAACCTCGTCGGGGTCCCAAAGAACTATTCGCGCTCTGCTTTTCGAGCATACAGCAACTACATGATCTTTAAGAACGATTAGAGAAGGAGTCGGTGTCTTTTTTAGGTAGTTCCAAAAGCAACCAAAACAGCAAAAAGTGCTTAACTTCGCCGTCACTCCATATTGCGAAAACACACTCATGATCTCATCTATGGATGTTCCATCTAAACTTTGATAAAGGTCACTGTAAGCGATGAAGGAGTTAAGAATATTTTTGGGTGTGACATTCATTTTGAAAATTTTTAGAACCGCAAAGATACTGCTTGGGGCACAAGCAATACCTTTTGCTGGCCCCCATATCGGATGATTTTGGCTTAGAAAAAACTGACTTGCTAATGTCTTCAATCATTCATCCTCAAAAGTGTCATCGTCTGATTCTTCTTGATCGCCTGAGTTGAAGTCTTCTTGATCCTCGTCTTCATCATCTAAGAACTCCTGAAGGCACGACCACAGAATCGCCTTTGAAACATTTTTTAGACTGAGAAGAATATCTTGAGGGTTGCTGCGCTCAGGCACTTCACAGGTAGTTAGGCAATGATCGTTGACCATTTTTGCTAGATCACGTAGCTCAGTGCGATCTAAATTTTCTTCGGCCCAGACTAACATGGCGTCTTTTGTTGAGAATCCACTAATGAACATTTTATCTCCTTTGAAGGTTAAGTGATTTCCTGCACTCATTTGATTTTCCTGCAAGAGAATCTAAATGAATAGTATGGAAGCCGAAAAGACGATTCCCATTTCCAAATTTTAAAAATGCAATGTGACTTCGGAGGTTTGGCCAGCTCTACGTACTACTGAGACAAGACCAATTTTTTGAATTCTTTTAAGAGATTTTGAAGCCGTGGTCCTGCTTAAACCAAAGAGGGAGAGTCTTTTATCGGAGAGGTTTACCTTAAACCGCGAAGATTTAGCAAGGCCTGCAATAAACCACAGGTAGATCCCCATTTTAAAACACACAGGAGTCTCCTGATTAAGCTTGGCAACCCAATCTAACGGAATCGGTCCTCTTATGAATGAGTCACCCTGCTTAGGCTTATAGGAAGCCTTAAAAAGCGAGTAATGGGTTTTGATGCTTAGATTAGAAATATCCATAAGACTCTTTATTATACTAACGGGTGTGCCAAATGAGCACAGGTCATGTGCTCATT